>DATGOZ010000086.1:0-2236 GCA_035305395.1 Taishania sp.
ATTTAGGGACTACCAACTCATGTGTTGCCGTAATGGAAGGAAATGAGCCTGTTGTAATCACTAATTCAGAAGGAAAAAGAACAACTCCATCTGTTGTAGGATTTGTTGACGGTGGAGAGCGTAAGGTGGGTGATCCTGCAAAACGTCAGGCAATTACCAACCCAACAAAAACAATATACTCTATCAAACGTTTTATGGGAACTTCTTATGATGACGCAAGTTCTGAAGTAAGCAGAGTTCCATACAAAGTTGTGAAAGGAGATAATAATACACCACGCGTAGAAATTGATGATAGAAAGTATACTGCTCAAGAAATCTCTGCAATGATTCTCCAAAAAATGAAGAAAACTGCTGAAGATTATTTAGGACAAGAAGTTACTGAAGCAGTTATCACGGTTCCTGCATATTTCAACGACTCTCAACGTCAAGCAACAAAAGAAGCTGGTGAAATTGCTGGTTTGACAGTTAAACGTATCATCAACGAACCTACAGCTGCAGCGTTGGCTTATGGTTTGGATAAAAAAGGTGTTGACCAAAAAATCGTAGTATTTGACTTCGGAGGTGGTACTCACGACGTTTCTATCCTTGAATTAGGAGATGGCGTATTTGAAGTGTTGGCAACTGATGGAGATACGCACTTAGGAGGTGACGATGTGGATGAGGCAATCATCAACTGGTTGGCTGATGAGTTCAAAAATGATGAAGGCGTTGACTTACGTCAAGATCCAATGGCATTGCAACGTTTGAAAGAAGCTGCAGAAAAAGCAAAAATTGAATTATCTTCTACAACTTCAACTGAAATCAACTTGCCATACATCATGCCAGTGAATGGTATTCCAAAACACTTGGTAAGAACATTACAACGTTCAAAATTTGAGCAATTGATTTCTGACATCGTTGAAAGAACAATCGTCCCTTGTCGTTCGGCTTTGAAAAATGCAGGTTTAACTACAAGCGATATCGATGAAGTAATCTTGGTTGGTGGTTCAACTCGTATTCCAATCATTCAAGATGCAGTTGAGCGTTTCTTCGGAAAGGCCCCTTCAAAAGGAGTTAACCCTGACGAGGTTGTTGCTTTAGGAGCTGCAATCCAAGGAGGTGTGTTAACTGGAGAGGTGAAAGACATTTTATTGTTAGACGTAATTCCACTTTCTTTAGGAATTGAAACAATGGGTGGTGTATTCACTAAATTGATTGAAGCGAATACAACAATCCCTACGAAGAAATCAGAAGTTTTCTCAACAGCTTCAGACAACCAGCCATCTGTAGACATTCATGTTCTTCAAGGTGAGCGTGCAATGGCAGCTGACAACAAAACGTTGGGTAGATTTCAATTATCTGATATTCCACCAGCACCAAGAGGAGTTCCTCAAATCGAAGTAACATTTGATATTGATGCAAATGGTATCATGAATATTTCTGCAAAAGATAAAGGAACTGGAAAAGTTCAATCAATCAAAATTGAATCTAGTTCAGGTTTATCAGACGAAGAAATTGCACGTATGAAAGCTGATGCTGAAGCACACGCTGAAGCAGATAAAGCTAGAGCAAAAGAAGCAGAAACAATCAACAAAGCAGACTCTTTAATTTTCCAAACTGAACGTCAGTTGAAAGAATACGGAGATAAAATCCCTGCTGATAAAAAACAACCGATTGAAGATGCTTTAGCTGAATTGAAAAAAGAATTCGAAGCTAAAAATGTTGCAAACTTAGAACCTGCAATGGAAAAATTAAACAATGTGTTCCAAGCAGCTTCTCAAGAAATGTATAATGCAGCAAATGCACAATCAGGAGGAAGTGATAATGCAACAAATGCAAATCCACAAGACGAGGTAACAGATGTTGACTTTGAAGAAGTGGATGAGAAAAAATAATTCAAAGCAAACTAACAAAAGGGAAGCTTAATGCTTCCCTTTTGTTTTTCAAATATTTAATGCTTTTTTATTTCCAATAGTTATATTATTCGACATAAATAATATACATTTGAATTATAAAAGCGATTATTAGATTAAAAAAACAACTTAACCTTTTAGTTAAAATTCTGTCCGTTTTAGCAATTTGTTAACACGACGAAGAATTAAGGTAATTAATTTTGCAGGGATTTTTATAACTTAAAACAAAGAACAATGGACAAGATAGAAGTAAACGTTTATCCAGACTCCGATTCTCCAAAGCTATTTAAAAATAAATTTCTGGAATTCCTTACAAGAACCCACCCAATAGTTATCGTAATCAT
>DATGOZ010000087.1:0-4035 GCA_035305395.1 Taishania sp.
AAAATTGAAGCAGCTAAACGTGAATTCTTCAAGCAAGAATTGACTCTTTCTGATGCAGAAATGGATAAATTTTGGACAGTTTATACCGATTTTAGAAAGAATGAGCGTAAAAACAAAAAAGAAATCCATACGTTGACAAAAGATTTGAGAACAAACTTTGAGACACTTTCTGATAGTGATGTAAAAGCTAAAACAGAAGCAATTCATGATTTGGAAAGCAAAGCACTTGATTTAAAGAAAAAGTATGTAGTGGATGCAACAAAAATCATTGGTGCTAAGAAAACAGCTAAATCACTTTATTTAGAACATGAGTTCAGAAAGAAATTGAAAGAGACATTGGATAAAAGACCTCATGGAAAACAAGGACAACCAATGCGAAGCAAAGACAAAGCAACACCAGCGTTAGAAAAGAAATAATTTTAAACTCCGCTCGAAGGCGGAGTTTTTTATTTTTTATATTCTATTCGTTTCAAATTGCGAAGCTGTTTACTCAACTTGATAGGGCTTGAACGATAGAGTATCGGATAATTATTTTGATAAGCGAAAGATGAGTGACTTAATGGATTTTCTATAGGAAGTGTATTCCATTTGTTTGATATAACTTGATTGTTGTACGGAATAACTAAAAAATCGAGGAACTGTTTAGCTGAGATATACTTCGAATTATGTCGAACAATTCCTGCAGAAATACCATCGTAAAATACTCCTGTTTTTATTTGTTGATTTGGATAGATAAAGTTTTGTTTTGATCGATCAATTTTGGATAATTTGGTAAGTGAATAACTTGCAATATGCATGGTAGAATCACGGTTTATTATCGATTGTTCATCTAACTTTTGAAGCCAACTTGAAGAACGTTGGATATTTTTTCTTCCGTATTGTTCCAAGATGGCAGTTTTGAAAACAGTCATGTCTCTATTGTCTAGTTGTTTCCTCCATTTTTTGTTATATGTAAGATTGCTGTATTCAAATGTTTTATGTTGTATATCATCTACAATGACATATGGATCAATGGATAGAACAATCCAATCTTTTGCAATAAATTTGGAATCTAAATGTAAAAACTTGTCTTCACCAATAAATGGTTGTAGTAGATTTAATTCTGAAAGTTGATGTACATCAAAAGCAGATTTTAATATAACAACATCGAATTTACTATTGTACACGTTTGATTTCAAATAAGATTGAATGGAATCGGCGTGCATCGAAAAGATAAAAACCTTAATTTTATTTTGTTGTTCAAACGATTCAAATAAAACAGTGTCTTTTGGGCTTAGAAAGTCTGATGCAATACAGATGTGAGTTGGATTTTTTGACTCAACTGGATTAACAGTACAAGATCCAAAGAAACGTAGAATTAGACTTAAAAAGAATATCCAATGCAATTTCATAGTGTAAAATTACATAATAAATTCACCTAGTCGTTATAAATTACTTATCGGATTTTCATCGATTTTGAGTAATTTAGTGTTATGAGATTGTGGATGATACTGATATTGCCAATACTTTTGGTTGCATGTTCTGACTTTAAAAAGAATAAACAACTAGATCAAATCAATGATTTGAAGTCTACAGTAGATAGTTTAGAAGGAGTTTGGTCACAAGAAAATCTCTCAGAGGCATCCGCTCTTTTCGACCAATGTTCTCGGTTAATCGATTCAATTAGTTTGTTATATCAAGATCAACTCTTAGATCTTGAAAGTGCAAAAAAGATTGATGTTATAAAACGTTGTCATCATCAGTTAGATGATGTTTTGAAATTAGAAAAATTGCTTCCTACAATTTTAGTTGAAAAAAAGAGTTCTTTATTGAAATTGAAGAATGATGTAGAACATGGAAAGGGAAGAAGAGAAAAATACGATGAATACATTCAATTTGAAAAGGACGAAATGGCAACAATTAGAAAGCAATTTTCATCCTATCATGATAAAAAAATGACTTGTGTAAAAGAAGTTGAATCGCACATGACTGAAATTGATTCTATTTTGATGGTTTTACACAAAGATTATTCAATTGAAAATAAGATTAATACACTGAAAATCAAATGATGTTGAGATCAGCATTAAAATATAGTCTGTTTTTTATAGTTACGCTTATCGTTGTGACAAATAGTTCGTTTGCTCAACAAACGGATTCTCAATTAGCAAATCACTATTATAACAATGGTGAATTAGATAAGGCAAAAGGATATTATGAGAAGCTCTACAAAAATGATCCCAACAAGCGTTTTTTTGATAGATTGTATGCTTGTTACATGGCAGAAAAGGACTTCAAAAGTGCTGAGAAGCTGATTAAACAGCAGATGAGTTATTCAAAAAATGATGTAATGTATCAAGTTTTACTTGGTCAGTTTTTCGAAGAAACAAATAATCAGTCAAAAGCAGATAAAGTATACAAATCTGTTGTAGATAATGTTACAGCCAATCCACATGTTGTAATTAATATTTATAACTTGTTTAAAGCGGCAGGAAAGAATGAATTGGCATTTCAAGTTATTTCAAAAGGTAGAAGTTTATTAAAGGATTCATACCCACTACATTTTCAGTTTGCAGAATACTACGGTTCGATAAACGATACCAAAAAAATGATGCAAGAATACTTGAATCTAATTGATTACAATGCACAATATAAGAGTTCTGTTCAAACGTTGCTCGGAAGAATGATTGATTTTTCTGATAAAAATTCAAACGTTTATACAGTCGTAAAATCTGAATTATTAGCGAAAGTACAGAGTAAACCAGATGATCTAACAGCAACCGAGTTATTGACGTGGTTTTTTATTCAAAGTAGGGATTTTCAAACAGCCTTGATTCAAGAACAAGCTATTGATAAGCGATTAGAACTTCGTGGACGTCGCGTGTATGAATTAGGTTTAATTTGCACTGAGAACAACGATTATTCAACTGCTAGAAAGGCGTTTACGTATGTAAAAAACTTGGGAGATGTTTCTCCATATTATCACGATGCTGAAAATAGTTTACTCAATACGCGTTACAAGGAAATTGTGACCAATCGCAATGTAGAGGATTCTGAAATTCAGGAAACGATCAAACAATACAAAGAAACGCTCAATCGAATTGGTTATACGAATAAATCGTTGCCATTGGTATTGGAATTAGCCCATATCGAAGCTTTTTATAGTGATCAGGCGAAGGAAGCTATTAATTTGTTGACAAGTTCATTACAAATTCCAAGATTGACAGATATCCAAAAAGCTGAAATCAAAATGAAATTAGGTGATGTACATGTTTTGCATGGTGATATTTGGGAAGCATCCTTGTATTATATGCAAGTTGATAAGGATTTTAAATTTGAACCAATTGGACAAGAAGCACGATTCAAGAATGCACGAATTTTCTATTATGATGGAGAATTTAATTATGCTCAATCGCAGTTAGATGTTTTGAAACAAGGTACTTCCAAATTGATTTCAAATGATGCCATTCAATTGTCGTTATTGATTACAGATAACTTTGGTTTAGACAGCAATTTTCAGGCAATGTATTGGTTTGCGCAAGCAGATTTATTGATAGAGCAACACAAGTACAACCAAGCTTTTCAGTTGTTTGATAGTATCATTCAAGTGTATCCTTACCACAGTTTGGGTGATGAAATTTTACTGAAGAAGTCGCAGGCAATGCAACAACAAGGCAAGTGGAATGATGCAATTGCATACTTGGACGAATTATTAAAATATCACGGTAAAGACATTTTAGCAGACGACGCTTGGTTTCAAAAAGGAGAGATTTATCAAAATCATTTGATGGATAACGAAAAAGCGATGGAATGCTACAAAGAAATCATCTTCAACTTTAAAGGTTCACTGCACGTTATTGAAGCCAGAAAACGTTATAGAGAATTACGTGGAGACAAGGTGGTTGAAGAAGAGATATAATTTTCGGATTCATGCATAATTTTTAGGACATGTTGATTCCTCCACATCATGCTTATTTCTTGTATATGCCCTATGCATCATATTAATTCCTCTTTGCGTCATGATGAGCTTGTTGAAGCAAACGCAATAAACAACAAATC
>DATGOZ010000088.1:0-4940 GCA_035305395.1 Taishania sp.
TCGATTACCGACGGACAGATTTTCTTGGAATCTGACTTGTTCAACTCAGGTATTCGTCCGGCAATCAACGTAGGTATTTCCGTATCTCGTGTAGGAGGTAATGCTCAAACCAAACCAATGAAAAAGGTTTCAGGAACCTTGAAGTTAGACCAAGCTCAATATCGTGAGTTGGAAGCTTTCGCAAAATTCGGTTCTGACCTTGATGCTGCTACAATGGCTGTAATTGGAAAAGGTGAAAGAAACGTAGAAATTTTGAAACAAAACGTTAACTCTCCAATTCCAGTTGAAGAACAAGTAGCTATCATCTTTGCCGGTACCAACGGATTGTTGAAAAATGTTCCGGTAGAAGAAGTGAAAGTTTGGCAAGAAAACTTCCTTTCATTGTTGAGAAATAGCCACTCTGATCTATTGGCTGATTTGCGTGCTGGTAAGTACACAGATGAAATGATGGATCGTTTGAAAACTATCATCAACGATACAACCGTTAAGTATAATTAATTTGTAAGTTTCTTTCTTGATCAAAAGAACAATAAATGGCAAACTTAAAAGAAATACGTAGCAGGATTACATCGGTTACTTCAACGATGCAGATTACCAGTGCCATGAAAATGGTATCTGCTGCAAAATTGAAAAGAGCCCAGGATGCTGTTACCCAACTTCGTCCCTACGCAAACAAATTGCGAGACATTCTTCAAAATATCAGTTCTACTTTGGATAGTAGTGCAGGTGGTGAATTGGCTGTACAACGCGAAATCAAAAAAGTTTTGCTGGTTGTCATCACTTCCAACAGAGGATTGGCAGGTGCTTTTAACTCAAATGTAATTAAAGCTGCCAATGCTTATCTTGCCGATGCTAAACAAAAAGGAATTGAAGTTGAAATCTTAGCAATTGGTAAAAAAGGATACGATTTATTGCATAAGCAAAATAAAATTTATGACAATAAATCTTCTATCTGGGACCAAATTAAATACGAAGATATTGCCGCAATTTCTGAAGAGATCACTGCGAAATTCATTGCGGGTGAGTTTGATCAAGTAAGATTGGTGTACAACCAATTTAAAAACGCTGCGACTCAAATCGTTATTGATGAGCAATATTTACCGGTTCAAATTCAAACGGGTGCAGCTGAATCTTCTTCAACTGCCGTAGATTATATCTTTGAACCATCCAAAGAGAAAATTGTTACAGATTTGATTCCACAAACATTGAAAACCCAATTGTACAAAGCAATCTTAGACTCTAATGCTGCTGAGCATGGAGCACGTATGACGGCGATGCATAAAGCAACCGATAATGCAGATGCTTTACGTAAAGAATTGGTGTTGCAATACAACAAAGAGCGTCAGGCTGCAATTACCAACGAGATTCTTGAAATCGTGGGTGGAGCTGAAGCTTTGGATAATTAATCAAATCGAAAACAACAAAATAAAGGCGGGTTTTTACTCGCTTTTTTTATTTTTAAGAATTTTATTCCAAACTAATTACAGATATTTGCTTTAAACAAAAATTTTGTCATGGTCTGGGAAATCTTTATTGGAGTTGTTGTGATTTTATTGGCATTGGATTTAGGTGTGTTCAATCGCAAAGCCCACGTAATTTCCCATAAAGAAGCCGCTAAATGGACCATGATTTGGGTGAGTTTAGCATTGGCCTTTGGTGGATTTATCTATTGGTTTTATTCACACGGCCATGTTGACAACCCGTTGAACTATACGCCCCAAAGAGCCTTTTACAAATACTTACAAGGTTATATTCTCGAACTTTCTTTATCTGTAGATAATATTTTCGTGATTGCGGTAATCTTCCGTTCGTTTAGCATTCCGCAGAAATATCAACATCGTGTTTTGTTCTGGGGTATCATTGGTGCTATTGTATTCCGTGCATTGATGATTTTCTTCGGTATATGGTTGATTCATAAAATTGATTGGGTTACCTATATTTTTGGAGCTTTCTTGATTTATACAGCTTTCAATATGGCTTTCTCCAAAGCGGAAGGCGATTTTAATCCGAAAGAAAGTAAAGTCTTTAAAATTGTCAGAAAATTGATGCCTTTGACTAAAGGAATTCATGGACAAAAATTATTCGTCAAAAAAATGGGAGTTTGGGCTGCAACCCCCTTGTTTTTAGCTTTGGTCATCATAGAATTGACCGATGTTTTATTTGCATTGGATAGCATTCCTGCCATTTTGGCCATTACCGATGATCCGTTTATTGTATTTTCATCCAATATAATGGCAATTTTGGGACTTCGATCCATGTATTTCTTCTTGGCAAACGTAATCGACAAATTTGCTTATTTGAAATATAGTTTGGCCGTTATTTTATTGTTTGTAGGAATAAAGATGGCCTTACATCATTACCTAAAAATTCATAATTTAGAAATTCCGGAATGGATTTCCTTTGGAGTTATCATTGTATCCTTGGCCGTAGGAATATTATATTCTATCTACAAATCCAGGAGAAAACGTTTAAATTCATAAAAAAGAATTGCTTTAATATGAATTATTCGTTAAAATTGACTTATTTTTAGAACCTAAATTAACACTGAGATTATAACAAATTTGTTTTACTTATGAGAAAAACTTTACTCGTAATTTTTTTCCTGCAATCTTTATTTTTCGGCCATGCCCAGAGCATTTTAGTGAATAATGCTTCTGACCCCGAAAGTACTTTCACTGCGGAACAATTACTTACCAATGTTTTGTTGGATGGAGGGCTTTGTTCATCATCTTCAAATTTTCAATTAAAAGACAATCCATCAGAGCCTTTCCCGAGTGCGAACAGAAGCTGGGGCTTTTTCAAGAAAGGGAATTCAAATTTTCCTTTTGAAAGAGGAATTATTTTAACAACCGGTAAAGCAATTGATGCCCATGGGCCAAGTGATTCCGGAAGTACGGGTTCTGGAGGATATGACTGGACCGGAGATTCACAAGCTAATGTTTTAGCCGGAACTTCAACCCATAATGCTACAGTTTTCGAATTTGATTTCATTCCACAAGGAAATCAAATTTCGTTTAACTATATTTTTGCATCGGAAGAGTATCCGAACTTTGCTTGTAACTCTTCCTACAATGACGTTTTTGCATTCATCATCAGCGGTCCTGGTATCGTAAACGATCCTGGGTTGAATGGTAAAAACATCGCTTTGTTGCCAAACGGGCAACCGGTGACCATTAACAATGTGAACGACCAATATTGCGGAGATGCTACTTACTACGTTCCCGGAAACTTCCCGGATATTGAGTACGGAGGTAGAACAGTTCCTTTGACAGCTCAAGCTGATGTAATTCCCGGACAAACTTACCACATCCGCCTGTTAATTGCTGATGCGGGTGATACCGGATATGACTCTGCGGTATTCTTAGAAGCCGGTTCATTTAACTTAGGTTCTTATATCGTGGATGAAAACGGAGTAGAAATTGGAGATGAGTTGACGGTGTGTGGTCAAACATCTTATAATTTACATGTAGCCGTTGACGATCCAAGTGTTCAATTGCAATGGTACAAAGACGGAGTTGCCATTCCTGGAGCTACCACCAATACTTTGACAATTACCGAATCCGGATTGTACAGAATCGAAGCAATTAGTGGAGATTGTTCAGCTTCTGACGAAGTAAATGTTACATTTGGAGAATTAGCGACCAATGGTGATGCCTTCAGTTTAGAAGAAATCGATACAGACGGTGATGGAACTGCAATATTCAACTTGACAGAAATTCAATCTCAAGTTGTCAATAATCCGGCAGCGCATACGTTTGCTTACTATACGAATTTGGCAGACGCGCAAAATGAAACCAATCCGATTTCAAATCCGACTAACTATACCGCGACTCACAATACAGTTGTTTATGCCAAAGTTAAAAATGCAGACAATTGCTCTAAGATTGTTCAAATTTTATTGAAAGTATTAGACGATTGTATCAATCCGGAAGCTGCATGTCCAGGGCCTGAATTTGGATTAAACATTCCATTCCAAAATGACGGTGAAATTCCATCATCGGCTCCAAGTGGACCAAACTATGGATGTTTGTACAATCAGCCATATCCAAGATTCTACTATTTCCAAGTAGATCAACCGGGTACTTTGAATTTCTATTTGAACCAATATACTCAGCCTAATCAACAAGGAAACGGAATTGATGTTGACTTCATCGTTTGGGGTCCATTTAATACAGTTCCTTGTGATTACGATGATCTTCAAACAATTGTTGACTGTAGTTATTCTGCAAACTATGAAGAATATGTATCCATTCCAAATGCACAGTCAGGTGAAATCTATATTATGATGATTACCAACTATGCAGGTTCATATGGTCAATTTGGATATGTTAACTTGATTTTCGATGATAACACTTCAACGGGTACATTTGATTGTTCAATCATTACAGGAGATGCAACCTATGGAGAGTGTGACAACGATTTTGATGGTCAAGTAACATTCGATTTGGCTTCTATTGCAAATGATTTAGTGAATGGAGACAATTCAATGGCTGTGAAATTCTACAGCACAGAAGAGGATGCAATTAACGATACCGATAACAACGTTATTCCAACAGGTCCATATGTAGTGACTACATCTCCATCTGTTGTTTACGCACAAATCAAAAATCCAATTGGGGAAGTCGTAGAAGTAACGACTGTTAACTTGGTGATTTTTGAAGGTGTTACAGGTGCTCAAGGTGCTGAAGTATTCTTCTGCGATAGCGGATTAGATGGGACTGAAACCATCAACTTGACTACCATTCAGGTAATTGATAATCCTGCCAACTATACCATCCGTTATTACGAAGTTGAGCAAGATGCAATTGCCGGAAATGCTTCATTTATCCCTAACCCAACGAATTATCAAACTGGAACTGCTACCATTTATGTGCGAATTGAAAACAACAACGGTTGTTTTGTAGTTGTTCCGATTGAAATTACCGTAAGTGGATTGGCAG
>DATGOZ010000089.1:0-8417 GCA_035305395.1 Taishania sp.
GATAGTCCGATAAAATAGCACTTGTTATAAAAGAAAAATCGGTTATTTTTGTGGGCAAATTTAAATACTTCTTCATAAGAACTAAAACATGGCAAAGATTGAAATTAGACTTCCTAAAATGGGAGAAAGCGTTACAGAAGCTACAATTACTAATTGGTTAAAAAATGTTGGTGACAGTGTAGATTTAGATGAACCTTTAGTAGAAGTCGCTACTGACAAAGTAGACAACGAATTACCGTCAGAAGCAAAAGGAATTTTGATCGAAAAGCTTTTTGAAGTTGACCAAGTAGCTCAAGTTGGTGATGTGATTGCTATGATTTCAACTGACGGAAGCGATGCGCCATCTGGTTCTGCTCCTGCCAATGAAGAAGCTGCTCCGGCACAAGTTGCTGAACAAGCTGTAGAACAAGCAATTGCTACTGCTCACAACACAACAGTAAATGATTTTGCTTCTTCAAATAAATTTTACTCACCACTCGTAAAAAGTATTGCTCAGACTGAAAATATTTCAGTTCAAGAGTTGGATACGATTACAGGAAGTGGACAAGGAGGAAGAGTTACTAAGAAAGATATTTTAAGTTATTTAGAAGATAAAAAAGCAGGAAAAGTTGCTCCTGTAGCGAACAATGTTGCTAGTTCTCCAAAAGTTGAAACTGTAGCTCCGAAAAAAGAAGTTACTGCTAGCGCAGGAGGAGGTTACTTAGCTAACATTAAAGAGCCAGTTGTAGTTCCAAATCCAGGAGATGAAATAATTGAGATGGATCGTATGCGTAAGATTATAGCTGAGCATATGGTTATGTCCACACACGTTTCACCTCACGTAACTTCATACGTTGAAGCTGACGTAACTGAGATTGTAAACTGGAGAAACAAAGTAAAAGACGCTTACAAAAAACGTGAAGGAGAAAACATCACATTTACTCCAATCTTCATGGAAGCGATTGTTAAGGCAATCAAAGATTTCCCTATGATTAACGTTTCTGTTAGCGGAACACAAATCATTAAAAGAAAAGACATCAACTTGGGTATGGCAACAGCATTACCTACAGGTAACTTAATCGTTCCTGTAATCAAAAATGCTGACTTGTTGAACTTAAATGGGTTAACTAAGGCTGTTAACGCGTTGGCTAACAATGCTCGTAACAACACGTTGAAACCAGAAGATATCCAAGGAGGAACATATACAGTAACTAACGTTGGAACATTTGGTAACGTAATGGGTACTCCAATTATCAACCAACCTCAAGTTGCGATTTTAGCATTAGGAGCAATTAGAAAAGTTCCTGCTGTTATCGAAACTCCACACGGAGATTTCATTGGAATCCGTCACAAAATGTTCTTATCTCACTCTTATGACCACAGGGTTGTAGATGGAGCATTGGGAGGACAATTTGTGAGAAGAGTAGCTGATTATTTAGAACAATTTGATCCAAACAGAGAAATCTAAAAAATATAACCATAATAACGTGAAAAAACCACTTTTACTATTCACTTTAAGCCTGATCCCTTGGATTGGGCTTTCTCAATATACCGAAAAGGAAGTTCGGGAATTGGTCGAAAAAGCAAATGAAACTCAACTAGTTGTTGAGTCTTCTAGGATGTTGCAAGAAGATTACTATTATTTTGCTGAGCTATCAGTAGACAAACTTTTGTCTATTAATCCTTCTAGTTCGAATTACAATTACAGAAAAGGCTTCATTCGTTTGTATTCTAGAAACGAATATGAACAAGCAATCAAGAATTTTGAAATTGCAATTCAGAATATTAGCAAAAATTACGACATGTACTCAAGCAAAGAAGCTGGAGCACCTGTTGATACATATTATCATTTGGCCAAATGTTATCATCTAGACGAGCAACTTGACAAAGCAATTGAAAATTACAACCTCTTCATAGAGAAAAGTTCAAAAAAATCTGAAACCATTAATAAGGCCCGATTAGGTATTGCACAATGTGAAGTGGCAAAAGAATTAATTGCTTTACCTAGAAGTAGTCGAGTTAAAAACATCGGTGCGCCAATTAATTCTGAATTCCCAGAATATTCTCCTTTTGTTGCTTTAGATGGAAATGTAATTTATTTCACTTCAAAAAGACCATGGGAAGATGATATTACTTCTGTTTATAAAGATCCACAATTTAACCAATACCCTGAAGACATATATTACAGCTCTTTTGTAGAAGATTCATTTTGGACTGAACCAATACGTTTTGAGTTTTGTGACCCCAAAAACAATGAAGCTTCAATTTCCGCATCATTAGATGAAAAACGCGTTTTTGCATACCAAGATATTTCTGGAATGGGCGACATTTATGTCTCAGACTTCACAAAAAACAAGTTGCAATTACTCGAACCAATCGATATAGAAAATATTAATACACCTTATTGGGAAACACACTGTTCAATAACATTAGATGGTACAACTGTTTATTTTGTTTCTGAAAGACCCGGAGGTTATGGAGGGCGAGATATCTACCAAACAAAACGTTTACCTGATGGAACGTGGAGTGCCCCAAAAAACTTAGGTCCTACAATCAACACACCGTATGATGAAGATGCACCATTCATTGCAATTGATGGTAAATCTCTTTATTTCGCTTCAAACGGTCCTAAAAGTATGGGAGGATTCGATATTTTTCTCTCGATTTTGGATGATGAAATGGTTTGGAGTGATCCAATTAACTTAGGTTACCCCTTGAATAGTACAGGAGATGATGTTTTCTACACAACCACAGCAAGTGGACTAAAAGGGTATCTTTCATCCTTCAGAAAAGGAGGTATGGGTGAAAAGGATATCTATGAAATCGAAAACGATTACTTAGGCGTACCAAATATTCAAGTTTTAAAAGGTAGAATTCGCGTTCTTGATGGTTCTCCAGTACCTGAGGAAGCAAAAGTAATTCTAAACTGTAAAGACTGTAGAAAGCCAGTAGAAAACTTGTCTATTCGTCTGAGAGATGGAGGTTTCCTTACTACATTAGAACGCTGCAAGGAATATGAACTTGTTTTCATGGAAAATGATACAGATACATTAGCTCATGAAACATTTAAGACACCTTGCGACAAAGAATATCACGAATTTTATTACGAAGCTGCAATGGGAGAATATTACATTGCAGGAACAATAAAAGACAAGGTAACCCAAGAACCAATATCACATGCCAAGATTCAAATTATTAATAATAAAACCAACTCTATAATTGAAGAATTAGAAGCAGATAGCCTTGGTAGATATATCAGTCAACCATTGCAAAACTTTAAAAATAGAGACACAATAAACTTTACAATTAGAGCAAAGGCCAAAAATTATTTAGTTAACAAGACAGTACTTGAAAACAAATTAGGGAAATACCCTGAAATTACAGCTCATATAAGTTTAGATAAAATTGAAATTGGAACTGATATTGGTAAAATAATCGAGATAAATCCAATTTACTTTGATTTGAACCAATCAACTATCAGGCCTGATGCCGCATTAGAGTTGGATAAAATTGTAAAAATCATGAACGAAAATCCGAATATTAAAATTGAATTAGGTTCACACACGGATTGTCGCTCGTCAAAAGAATACAATTTAAAACTTTCCAATGCTCGTGCTAAAGCTTCAGCTGCATATATTAAAAAGCACATTACGAATCCTGAAAGAATCTACGGTAAAGGATATGGTGAATCTCAGCTAGTAAATGATTGTGCCTGTGAAGGTAAAAAGGTATCAGATTGTACTGAGGAAGAACATCAAGCAAATAGAAGAACTGAATTCAAAATCATTTCGAATTAAAAAAAATTACTTTAAGTGGTTGAATTGAAACCTTTTTAAAAATCTTTCGTTCAACCACTTAAAGTAATTTTGCGACAATGAAACATACAATATTCACTGCACTCGCTGTTATTCTATCAAGCGCAGCCATTTATTCACAAAACAAAACACCTTGGACAGAAGAAGGAGTTCGTCAAATTGCCCAATCAGACAATGAGGCTATAATTGTAAACAACTGCTCTTTACTTACACAAGAGGGCTACTTTTACTTTGCTGAGATTCTGGTTGATCGATTACTCGAGTTTCAACCAACTAGTTCGAACTACAATTACAGAAAAGGATTTCTTGCGATAGAAATTAGAAAGGATGTACAAGAAGCTATACCTCGTTTCGAAATAGCAGTAAAGAATGTAAATCCTAACTACGACATGTATTCTCCCAAAGAGAAAAGTGCACCAGCAGATGCCTTTTATCATATGGGAAGATGTTATCATCTGAATGAGCAATTGGATCTCGCAAAAATAAACTATGAGAGTTTCTTACAGTTAACAAGAAAAAATTCTGAGTTGATTGAAGAAACAAAAATGAGACTGAAACAAGTAGAATTAGCTAGAGAGCTTATTAAAAATCCTGTGAATTGTACATTGAAGAATATAGAAGGTGGTGTAAATACACAATATCCAGACTATAGTTCGATCGTTTCATTTGATGGATCAGCGTTGTATTTTACTTCCCGTCGCCCATGGGAAAACAATAAGTCAGAAAAATTAAGAAATCCAAAAGACTATACTTACATGGAAGATGTATATGTAAGTTACTTAGGAGATGACGACGTATGGTCGACTCCAGTGCGATTAGACTTTTGTAAACCTGACCGAAATGAAGCCACAATTGCATTGAGTACTGATGAAAAACGTCTATACTTATATGAAGATATAACAGGAAACGGTGACATCTATTATTCGGACTTTTCTAAAAATGAATTTAATGAAATTGTACGACTTGAAAACAATAAGATCAATACTGTATATTGGGAAACACACATTATGACATCACATGATGGTTCTCTTTTAGTTTTCTCTTCTGAACGTCCAGGAGGATATGGAGGACGTGACCTATATATTTGTAAAAAAATGAACGGTCAATGGAGTGAACCTGAAAATTTAGGACCACATATTAATGGCCCATATGACGAAGATGCACCCTTTTTCTCTGTTGATAACAAACAACTTTATTTTGCGACAAATGACGAACGTTCTATCGGAGGATTTGACATTTTAATTTCGGAAATTCAAAAAGATGGATCCTGGGGAAAACCAAAAAATATCGGTTATCCATTCAATTCATGTAATGATGATTTGTTCTATACAACAACTGTAGATGGATTGAGAGGATACCTAACATCATATAGATCGAATGGTAAGGGAGAAAAAGATATCTATGAAATTCACAACGATTTCTTGGGAGTAAAATCAATCAGTGTATTGAAAGGAGAGGTTTTGACAACTACAGGTGAGCTTCTACCCGATGAGATGATTTTTCAAGCAAAAATCACATGTCATGATTGTGAAAGTAGTCCAGTAAACCACATCATTTACACAAGAAAAAGAGATGGTAAATTCATGACTGGATTAAAACCTTGCAAGGAATATACCATTACGTATATTGATGACAAAGATGGAAAAGTTATGGGTGAAGAAAGTTTCAAGACTGAATGTAATCAAGAATATCACGAAATTTTCAAATACTTGAAGATTGATGTCAAAAATCGTGTCGTAGTATTCCCGAAAGAAGAACTTGCAAATGTTGAAGTAGTTGATTACAAAAACCTAGAATTGAAATACTATTTTGATTATAACAAAAATAAAATCAACGTTAAAAAAGGTGATTTAAGGGACTTCGCTAAAGAAATCAAAGACCAATTGAAAAACGGTCGTCAAAAAGTAACGATTACAATTGAATCATCTGCTTCTACTGTACCAACAAAAACATTTAGCTCTAATGAGGAATTGGCTAAGTTACGTGCTGAAAACATGAAGTACGACCTACTTGAATTCTTTGAAAAAGGAAAAGAATCGACAGGAAAAGTTACAATTGTTATCACACAAACAATTGTCCAAGGACCTCCTTACGAACAAGATTTCAAAAATTCAGAAAAGTATCGTCCGTATCAATATGTATTCTTAAAAACTGAATAATCTAAAAAGCCAAATCGCTTGATTTGGCTTTCTTTTTTCATCAAAACTAATTTTATTTCCATTTATTGAATCATTCTTTTAACTTTGTCTCAAAGCATTTAATATGTCAAGTAATTTATTAAAAGGAAAAAGAGGGATAATTTTCGGTGCATTGAACGAACAATCAATCGCATGGAAAGTAGCAGAAAAAGCACACGAGGAAGGTGCTACATTTGTGTTAACGAATGCTCCAATTGCAATGAGAATGGGGGAAATTGATGCCTTAGCTCAAAAAACTGGAAGCAAAGTAATTCCTGCTGATGCTACATCAGTTGAAGATTTAGAAAAATTAGTTAGCGAAGCTATGGAACATTTAGGTGGAAAAATTGACTTCGTCCTCCACTCTATCGGAATGTCTGTAAATGTTCGCAAAGGAAATCATTATACGAACGAAAATTATGACTACACAATGAAGGGATTTGATGTTTCTGCATTGTCGTTCCATAAAGTGCTTCAAACGTGTATGAAGTTAGACGCATTGAATGAATGGGGGTCTGTTGTTGCGCTTACGTATATCGCTGCTCAACGCATCTTCCCTGATTACAATGACATGGCTGATAACAAGTCTTATTTGGAATCAATTGCTAGAAGCTTTGGTTACCATTATGGTATTGCAAAAAAAGTTCGTGTAAACACAATTTCTCAGTCACCAACAATGACAACAGCTGGAAGTGGTGTAAGTGGTTTCCAACAGTTTATCAATTATTCAGAATTGATGTCTCCTTTAGGAAATGCTAAAGCAGAAGATTGTGCAAATTATTGTGTTGCGATGTTCTCAGATTTGACGAAATATGTAACCATGCAGAATTTATATCATGATGGAGGATTCTCTAATACAGGTGTAACTCAAGCTGTAATGGATCGCTTCACAGAAATTTAATTAGACAATAGTAGGATTTGACTTCTTGTAAGACAAAATTTTATATTTTTGATACAAATATTTAAAATAAACGATGAATTTAACAGGTATTATCTCTATTTCGGGAAAACCGGGATTGTATAAAGTAGTTGCACAAGCAAAGAACAGTGTAATTGTAGAATCTCTTGAAGATTCAAAGCGTATTCCAGCCTATGCAACAGATCGTATTTCTGCATTGGATGATATTAGTATTTACACTTACGGAGATGACAAACCTTTGAAAGAAATTTATGCTGACATTTTCAAAAAAGAAAATGGTGGACCAGTTCTTTCTCACAAAGAAGACATCAAAAAATTAACAGCTTATTTAGCTGAGATTTTACCTGATTACGATCAAGAAAGGGTTTATCCTTCTGATATTAAAAAACTTTTCCAATGGTACAATTTATTGCACAAATCTGGAAACTTAAAAATTGAAGAAGCTGAAACTAAATCAGAAGAAGTAGCAGAAGTAAAAGAAACAAAAGAAAAGAAAGCTCCAGCAACTAAAAAAGCCGCAACGGCTAAGAAACCTGCTGCCGCAGCAGCGCCTAAGAAAACAGCAGCTAAAACAGCGGGAGCCGCTAAAGCGACAAAAACAGTACAAAGAAAAGCTGGATCTAACTAGGAGATAGTTAATCCATACAAAATAGAAAGCTCCCACCGGAGCTTTTTTTATTTAGAAAAAACAAAACCGATGAGTAAGAATAAATACAAGCGATTAGATAGTCTCAAAAAGCCTATCAACAAATTTATCAGTCAAGAAAAATCTGGAAGTATCGTTTTAGGAATCAGTGTGATTCTTGCTTTAATAGTTGCCAATTCACCGTTTTCTGAACATTACTTTCATTTCTTTGAAAATAAAGTTGGATTGCAGTTCAATAACGAAACGTATTTAAACTATTCCATTCATCACTGGATTAATGACGGTCTGATGGCAGTATTTTTCTTTGTGGTAGGTTTAGAACTAAAACGAGAAATGGTTGCTGGTGAGCTTTCAAATCCACGTAAAGCACTATTACCAATGTTGGCCGCTGTTGGAGGAATGATAGTTCCAGCAGCAATCTATATTTTATTTAATAGTTCTGGAGAAGAACATGCAGGATGGGGAATCCCAATGGCAACAGATATCGCATTTGCGCTAGGTATTCTGTACTTACTTGGTGATCGTATTCCACTGTCTCTCAAGATCTTCTTAACGGCACTAGCAATTGTAGACGATTTAGGTGCTGTATTGGTTATCGCTTTCTTTTATACGTCTGATATTTCTACTACTAATTTATTAATTGGTTTTGGATTCATCGCATTGATGATTATAGGTAATCGCATGGGAATCCGCAATATTTTCTTTTATGCGATTTGTGGAATATTAGGTGTTTGGATAGCATTTTTACTTTCAGGTATTCACGCTACAATCGCTGCTGTACTTGCTGCATTCACAATCCCTTCTGATATCAAGTTGAAAGAATCTATCTTCATTAGTAAACTCAATTCGCGCCTGCAAGAATTCAAGCAAATCGATCCAGA
>DATGOZ010000090.1:0-4196 GCA_035305395.1 Taishania sp.
GGATGAAGTATATCCTTTGGATTAGAAAATAGTTGATGTATGATTTCATACTCAGCCTGAACGAGAAACATCCTATTTTCACCACCCCATTCGAGATACCCAAAAAGTGAGGACGTGAGTAACAAGAAATTTAGAATCTTTAGTTGCATAACATCATTTTGCTGGTTAGAATCAGTAAGTTAGGAAAAATAAGGGAGAATAAAAACAAAAAAGACCTCGACGAATCGAAGCCTTTGGTTAAATCAAACTATTTAATTCAAATTCTTGAATGATTATCGGATGATTCGAACGTTGATAGCGCTTAACCCTTTTTGAGTTTCTTCTACATCGAAGCTCACGCGATCATCTTGTGCGATTTTGTTAACTAATCCTGAAATGTGTACAAAAACATCTTGTCCACTGTTAGCGTCATTAATGAAACCAAAACCTTTTGTTTCATTGAAGAATTTTACTGTTCCTTCTTGCATTTTACTTTATTTTTACTTGTTTATTATGAAATAGGTTAATCTACAAACGTGTAGGCTGTACCTGTTTTTCCTGCTCTCCCAGTTCTTCCTACACGGTGAATGTAGGTTTCAAAATCATTGGGTACTTGGTAGTTGACAACAAGCGAAACGTCGTTGATGTCGATACCTCTCGCTGCTACGTCTGTTGCAACTAATACACGGATGATTCCTTTTTTGAACTTATCCAAGGCATTAACCCTGTAATTTTGTGATTTGTTGCCGTGAATTTGATCTGAAGTAATTCCAGATTCATTCAACCGCTTCGACAAACGATTGGCCAAATGTTTGGTCTCGGTAAACAAAATCACTTTGTCGAACCCAACTTCTGAGAGTAAATCCAACAACATGCTGAATTTCTCTTGCCCTTGGTTGACCTTGATGATGTCTTGTTGCACATTCTTCGAACTTTTATTCTCCGACTGTATTTCCACAATAAATGGATTTTGAACGATTTCATCAATGATTGATTTTTGCTTCGAATCTTTTGTTGCAGAAAAAAGTAACGTTTGCTTTCTGCGATTCATTTTTGACGTAATCTGGCGAATGTCATGGATAAATCCCATGTCCAACATTTTGTCAAATTCATCCAAAATCAACACGTCAAATTGATTGAGTTTTAAGCTTCCTCTGTTGTTTAAATCGAGTAAACGCCCTGGTGTTCCAATGATGAAATCACAGTTGTTTCTCAATTTTCTAACGTCTGCATCAACATTTGTCCCGCCAATAAAACTCATGGCAGTTAATTGTGTGTTTTTAGCTAATTTCTTGAACTCATCATAGACCTGTAACGCCAATTCTCTTGTTGGAACCATGATTAAAGTTTGGAACTTTTGATCCTTATTGCGCAATAATTTCTCAATCATTGGAATCAAAAAAGCTCCTGTTTTACCAGTTCCCGTTGCTGCAATTCCAATTAGATTTGAACCGTCAACTAAGGTTGAAAATGTTTTATCTTGAATTTCTGTTGGATGAGCATATCCCAATTGTAGAATGTTGTTCTTCAACGATGAAACTAAGTTCATGTCTTCAAAACGAGTCTCTACACGCGATTTTGTAACTGTTGTATTGATAACTGCTTGTTGAACCAACAATGCAGGATTTAAACTCGATTTCTTTTGTGATTTTTGCTGTCTGTTTTGAGATTTAGATCTTAGGTTAACAGGCTTTTTGTTGTTTTTACTTATTTGCATTTACATGTTATTACACTCCGAAGAGCAATTTTTACTTGGAACGTTTCCAAGTTGTTGTGTAAATCATTTGTTGAATGGGATTTGAGAAATACTTTTTTCTGCTTCAATATTTAAACTCGAAAGGAAAATGGTGAATAGAAAAAATTCTAACTTTCAATAGAACACTATTTACTCGATGTATCAATTAACAACGATTTATATTTTACTCGTGAACTCTGAAGAAAGAATGAGGTATTTGTTTTTGTATCATTTTTACCTCTGAAACAGCTGAAAGAATGCTGTTTTCTAAAATGAGAATTAACTTGTTGGGTACAAATGTACAACCTTTTTTTGAATTGTTGTGAATTATTTTTAAATGTAAATCAATTAATTGTGCTATCTTTGTGCCAACCAAGTAAGATTAGAATAAATAATTGGTGTTGTAATACAAGTTTTTTTAAACGTTCATTCGTTTTTTCTGTTGCATTATCCCCCCTTTCTATTTTTTAAGTATTCTTCCATTTGATTCGTACGAGTTTGTAAGTGTTTGAATTCTTAGCAGAAAATCTTCTACTTATTAATTCATTCATTTAATACCCAACGCGTATCAAACATTTAAAATTTTCAAAAACACTCGAACAAGAATTTTCTAAAACCTTGAAAAGAAGAGTAAACCTGTATTTTAGATTAAACAAATTACAAAAACAGGCCAACGCAAACATGATTATCAAGACAATCGTGATGCTTTTAGTTTACACAACTCCAATTGCCTTATTAATTTTCGGAACAATTTCTTCGCCACTTGTGGCTGTTTTATTGTATCTACTCAGTGGATTAGGACTGGCAGGAATCGGAATGGGAGTGATGCACGACGCTAATCACGGAGCGTATTCCAAGTATTCAAAACTCAACAACGTTATGTCGCGCACACTCGACTTCTTAGGATGTAGTAGTGAAATGTGGCGTCTGCAACACAATGTGTTACATCACACGTATACGAATGTACACGGCCATGATGAAGACATCGATGCACCGTTGTTCTTACTGCGTTTTTCACCGCATAGTAAAAGCTATAAAATTCACCGTTTCCAGCATTGGTATGTGTGGTTGTTCTATGGAATTCTAACACTTTACTGGGTAACGGTAAAAGATTTTAGAAAGGTGAACGACTATTACAAAATGGGATTCATCAAGACGAAAAAAGAATATTGGATCAACATGTTGAAATTAGTTCCCTTAAAATTGGTTTACTTCACGTATGCACTTGTGTTGCCAATGGTATTTGCTCCATTTTCGTTTTACTGGATTATCCTTGGGTTTGTTGTAATGCACCTAGTAGCAGGAATTTTGTTAAGTGTGGTTTTTCAATTAGCACACGTGGTTCCTGGAACGGATTTCCCTCAAGCTGATGAAAATGACGACATGAATGCAAATTGGCACATTCACCAATTGAGTACAACGAGTAATTTTTCACCGAATAATCGTTTTTTATTCTGGTATTTGGGTGGATTGACCAATCAAGTTGAACACCATTTGTTCCCGAATATTTGCCACGTACACTACCGATCTCTTAGTCGCTTGGTAGCAAAAACGGCAAGCGATTATAACCTTCCTTACTACGTAAATAAATCGCTTTTCTCAGCAGTGATGGGACACGTTCGAACATTACGTTTGTTGGGAAGCATGAAATAGACTAAACTTAATAAAAAGCATATGGCAGAAACATTTAATAAAAAAGAGCGCGAAAAGAAAAAAGACTTGAAACGCAAAGAAAAGCAACTCAGAAAGGAGAATCGTAAAGAAAATGCAGGAGGAGATTGGGAAAGTATGATTGCTTATGTTGATGAAAACGGGAATTTGCAAAGTACGCCACCCGATTTATCAGCAAAAAAGAGTATCAAAGCGAAGAATATTGAAATAAGCATTCCTCGTCGCGAAAACGAAGAATTTGATCCAACATTGAGAGGTGTGATTACCTATTTTGATTCATCAAAAGGATATGGTTTTATCAAAACAGCTGACGAAGAAAATTTCTTTGTACACCAAAACAACGTTTCTGGAATTCCTGAGAAAGGAAAGAAAGTACGCTTCGAAAAAGAAAAAAGCGCCAAAGGTTGGGTAGCAATCAAAGTTGTTTTTGAATAGAACCGAAGTTTGTTTTAATATTTAAAAGTTTTATTAGCCACCTGAAAGGGTGGCTTTTTGTTTTCCGCAGCTTTCGAGGACTTCCTTCGCTGACTGAGGTTCTCGACGCTGACTGAGGTTCTCGAAGTCAGCGTAACAATAAAAAGGCTTCGATTTTCGAAGCCTTTTTATATCAGAGTGACCCAAACAGGAGAAATTTCGAACTTTTTAATAGAGGATTTGAAGCTTATACTTTAAAACAATAATCTGAGGAAAGAGAATATAAACGTATAATCCAATCTTAGAAGAATAATTTATGTAATACCCTTACTCAAAGAATTGTATCTCTTAATTACAACTTACTTTCGAACAATCCTAACTTTAATTCTTCCAATAG
>DATGOZ010000091.1:0-4671 GCA_035305395.1 Taishania sp.
TTTTAAAATCGATGATTACGTTTTCGTATCCTTGATTTTTGTAGAAATCACGTAGGAATACAACAGCATTTTTCTCAGCATCTTTGAGAATGTCGCTTTGCATCATTTCTTTGCGTATTGCTTGTTCACCCATTTCAAGAATCTTGATTTTCTCTTCTTGGTTAAACTCCATTCTGAAACCATTCACATCCGTATGAACGGTACGAACATCTTCGGTGTTCATGTCAAATGAAATAATTTCTGGAGCAGGTAAGGTGATTGAAATGGTTTTCTTGTTTTTTTCAACGATGTCGGCATTACTGACTTTTCTCAAGTCAACCCCTGCCTTTGCTTTTGCTCTAACGCTAATCAAGATTTTTCTATCTCCAAGTTTATACCATTCTTTGTTGTCTTCCAAATGGAGAATTTTACCAAAGGTATATTCGGTGGTAGAAAGCATTCCCAAATCCTGAATTTGATACACATCCGTTTCAGGAAGGGTTTTTTCTTCTTGACAAGTAATAAGGATCAAACAAAGTAATATGTACAAAAAATGTTTCATTCAAAAACTGCTAATGACATCATTTGCATACCAATTTTCAAGGCATATGGATCAATGTCAAATCGTGGATGATGTACACCAAATGTTATGCCTTTTTCTTCATTTCGAACACCAATTCTGAAGAAACATGCCGGAATTTCTTGTGCGTAATAAGAGAAATCTTCGGCAGCAAGTCGAATAGCTAAATCTTCCACCTTTTCTTCACCCAACAAATCAACTGCTTTGGCTCTTAATTTAGCTGTGAGTTCTTCGTCGTTTTCAAGAAATGGATAACCTTTGCTGATTTCAATTTCAAGCGTTGCTCCGTTTCCTTCAACGATATGTCGTGCTTGTTTTTCAATCAATTCCAATGCTTCTTTGCGCCAAGCTTCGTTCATTGTTCTAAACGTTCCTTTTAAGATTGCTTTGGATGGAATCACGTTTGTTGCACCCAATGCTTCAAAATGTCCGAAAGTCAACACACAAGGAATCTTCGGGTCACATTTGCGGCTGACAACGGTTTGGAGGTTCAACACAAGTTCGGCACCAATCACTATTGGGTCGATACACTGATGCGGTGTTGCACCATGTCCTCCTTTCCCGTGGATGGTGATATAAATTTCATCGCAACTTGCCATGTATAATCCCGGTTTGAATCCTGTCATTCCAACTGGTAGATCAGGAAAAACATGCAATCCGTATATTTCTTTCACCGTTGGATTTTGCAAAACCCCATCGCGAATCATCAATGACGCTCCACCCGGATTTTTCTCTTCTCCTGGTTGAAAAATGAGTTTCACAGGTTGTGGAAGTTCATTTTTAAGTTCGTTTAAAATTTCAGCAACACCTAGTAGAATTGACGTGTGTACATCGTGACCGCATGCGTGCATGATTCCATCCTTTTTGGATTTGTATGGAACGTCATTTTCCTCCAAAATTGGTAAGGCATCCATATCTGCTCGTAAGGCAATAACCTCCATATCTGGTTTGTGATGTTCGCCACGGATTAACCCAACAACTCCTGTTCCACCAATATTGGTTTGATGTTCGATACCAAGTTGCGTGAGCGTGTTTGAAACAAATTGCATGGTTTCAAATTCTTGGTACGACAGTTCTGGATGTTGATGTAAATGTTCGCGGTAGCTTCTAACTTTTTCGAACAGTTCTTCAGAACGTTTGACAATATGTTGCTTCAATTCTTTCATTGAATGTAAAGTTAGTATAAATTTTTCATGGTGTTAAAATTATAAAACTCTTAGATTTGGTAATTAATTATGAAGAATATGGAGTTGATTGAACTATTGAAAATAAGATTTTTAGACAGTAAAATTTCGGCTTCTTGTTCGTGGGATGACATTGAAGCAAAATTAAAATCTGACAATAAAGCATTGGCTGTTCTTGAAAAAATGGAACAAAGTGGGGGAGAGCCAGCCTTGGTGAAGGTTGATAAGGATGGTATGCTATGGATGGACGCAAGTGCAGAAAGTCCGTCAGGACGTAGAAGTTTGTGTTATGACGAAGCAGCTCTAAATAGTCGTAAACAAAACAAGCCTCAATCGAGTGTGGAAGCAGAACTGAAGAAAATTGGTTGTCAATTGCTGAACAAGGAAGATTATTTATTGTTACAAGCATTCAAAAAGGTAGATTTAAAAACCTCCTCGTGGATTGAAACACCTGAAAATATACGCAAATTGGGAGGTGCGCTTTTTGGAGACAATCGCTACGATGAGGTTTTTTTCTATCACAATGGTGCTGAATCGTATTATGCGGCAAGAGGATTTAGAGGAAAATTGTGGATTCGATTTAAATAGAACGTAAAATTGTGTTTGGCTAATTGAATTGTATCTTTGAAAAAATACAGCAGATGAAGAATTTTCTATCGATTGTTTTACTGGTTTTGGTGCAACAGGTATTTGCTCAAGAGAAGCAGGCATACGTTATTTTTGATGCTAAAGGGAAGAAAGTTAGTTATCAAAAATTGCTTAAAGCTTGTTTGACTTCTGAGATTACATTTTTTGGTGAATACCACAACAATGCAATTACACATTGGTTGCAATATGAATTGACAAACGATTTGATGCAACTTACCAATAAACAGTTGACTTTGGGATTTGAGATGATGGAGGCAGATCAACAAGTGCTATTGAGTGATTTTTTAGCTGATAAACTGGAAGAAAAGCAATTTGAAGACACAATGCGGATGTGGGTAAATTACAAGACTGACTACCGTCCACTTGTTCGCTTGGCAAAAGCAAATGGCGTGTTTTGTGTCGCTTCGAATATTCCACGAAGAATTGCCAGTCTGACGTTCAAAAAAGGTCGAGCAATACTTGATTCGTTGGATGTTCAAGATTACCAATACATGTGTGATAAAGATTTTCCGGTTGATGCCGAATTGTCGCAATACAAAGCAATGATGCAAATGACTTCTGATCATGTAAAGGGAATGAATTTCATCAATGCACAAGCAATTAAAGATGCTACAATGGCCAAGTTCATTCATACGCTGTGGACGCCAAATACGAAGTTTATTCACTTCAATGGTGCATTCCATACAGATTTTGATCAAGGAATTATTTGGTATTTGAAACGCTTACGACCACAGGTGACTTACACAACAATCACAACGGTTGAACAAGCTGATTTTAAGAAATTGGATCCAGAGCATATAGATCGAGCACAATTTATTATTTGTGTGAATCCCAACGTGACAAAGACGCACTAATCATGCAGCTTGATAAACTAACGCATCAACGAATTTTGTATTCCTATCTCAATTGGGGATACGGTCACCTTTCTCGTAGTATCGGCGTCGTCCGAAAGTTGCTTGCACAAGAAAATGAGGTTGTTATTGCTGCTCCACAACGTGATTTCGAAATCATTCGAGGATATTTCCCTGATGCTCAATTAATCGATTTTCCAGCGTATCCGTTTACTTTTTCTGGAACAGGAAACTTTACTAAGGATTTGTGGAATAGTCGCAAAAAATTAATTGAGTTCATGCGTGAAGAAAAGATCTTCGTAGAAGAATTGGTCAAGAATAAGCAAATTGACATAGTTATATCTGATCATCGTTACGGATTTCGAAGTGCGTTTGTTCCTTCGATTTTTATCACGCATCAGGTTAATTTAGCTGTCAACTGGTGGCAATTTCCAGCGCAATTGTTACACCATCAATTGATACGACAATTCAACCGACTTTGGGTCATGGATGACGAACAACATTCCATGGCAGGGAAGTTAAGTAAATCGTCATTTAAGAATACAGATTACATCGGACATTTTAGTCGTTTTGAGCAATCTGATATTTCAAAAGAGTTGATAATTGGCATTGTCAATGGACCGTTTCCGTATAATCAACAATTATTGCAACAGCTTGTATTGAATCAAGAGATAGATTTGATTATTTCACCAATTAGTCATTCCGATTCGCGTGTGCGAACTTTCAACAATTGGCAAGAAGCAGATGAAATAATATACAAAGCTAAAAAGATATACGCCTATTGCGGCTATTCAACGTTGTTAGACATTCACGTTTTAGCATGTGAGTCACATTTAATTCCAACTCCTGGTCAAACAGAACAGGATTATTTGCATCAATTGCATTCAAAATAGGTAACTGTAACCCTTTTTCAATTTTTCGTTTTATAAATAATCCTTATTGCTTATGTTATGAAAAAGCTCTTTTCGTTCGCCTTGTTGCTTGTTACTCCCATCGTATTTGGTCAGGATTTGTATAAAATCAAGTTAGTAGATTCGATTCCCTTGCATTTCAATTTTGCAACAGATCAGATTAATAATCTAGCTTCAATCTCCAATAAATTAGATTCCTTAAGCACTTATTCAGATGCTAAAATCATTGTAAACGCTTATACAGATTCGGTTGGTACAATTGAATACAACGAGGCATTAGCGGAACGAAGATTAGCTTTTTGTTTAAATTTAATTCAGCCATTGGTTCCTCGTTCATCGATGATTTATAGTAACAATCAGCATGAAAAGCGCGAATTTCAACCAATTGGAATCGACGATACACTTTTTCGTCGTGTGGATGTATTGGTTTACCAAAATCAGTTGACGATTGAGTACAATAAGCCTTATCCATTGCCAATTAATTTCGATGGAAATCAATATTTTTTGCGAGATGAATC
>DATGOZ010000092.1:0-2318 GCA_035305395.1 Taishania sp.
ATTCAACTGTACATCTCCATCCAAAGGTTTGCTTTCGATTAATTTAAACTTAGATTGGAGCATTGGGAGAAACAGCACAACCAATAAGGCCATGTATGCTACTTGTTTAATATATTGCTCAAATCTATCCATTAGAATCGGAAATAAATAAACGGATTAAACCCTGTTGCCTCAATTGCACTAAGCGACAAAATAAACAGAATAATTGCAACTGAAAAATAAACTGGTAATTGTTTCAAATTCATCTTCTCTTGATAGAAACAAACATTTTCCAAACGCTGTCCCCATTTAAACCCTGCAACAAGAGAAAAGAAGATTGCGACAATCAATATGCCTAAAAAATCTGGATTTAACGTCGTTTGCGAAGTAAAGTCTGGAACAAACATTTTGTTCAGGACGATTATCATGTTATCAACGTTTTCCATTCGAAAAATCGCCCATCCAATTACGACAATTATGAAGGTGAAAATGATTGAGGGAATTTTTCCTAGCTTATCCAGAACGCGAATTAAAAACAAGCGATCTAAAATCAGGAATATGCCATGATATATCCCCCATAGCACAAAATTCCATGACGCCCCATGCCATAAGCCTGAAAGCGTAAACACAACAATCAAATTAAAATACATGCGTTGTTTCGTTACACGGTTTCCTCCTAGTGGAATATAGAGGTACTCCTTCATAAACCCACCCAAAGTCATGTGCCACCTTCTCCAAAATTCTGAGATGTTGCGCGACAAAAATGGTGAATTAAAGTTCTCTGGAAATTTGAACCCTATCATACGCCCTAGACCAATAGCCATATCGGAGTATCCGGCGAAATCAAAATAAATTTGAAATGTATAAGCTAAAACTCCAATCCAAACAGTTGTGGTTGATACAGAATCAATCGCTCCATTTAAAATAGCGTCAGCTTGTTCACCCATTACATTTGCAATGAGCACTTTCTTTGCTAGACCAACTGTAAAACGGAAAAAACCGAGTAATTGATCGTCAACTTGTTCGTTTCGCTCTGCTAATTGACCTGCAATAGCATTGTACTTGACAATAGGTCCCGCAATCAACTGCGGAAATGACAGGATGTATAAGAAATAATGACTGATTTTTTTTACTGGTTCATGTTGTCCACGGTAAACATCTACCGCATAAGTTATCGATTGAAATATGTAAAAGGATATTCCGATTGGAAGCATCACTTCTGTCCATCGAATTGATGAAGTCCCTAATTGTTCCAAAAAAAAGTTCAGATTATCAACAAAAAAATTAGCGTACTTAAAATATCCTAATAATCCGAGATTTAAAACAATTGAACCGATTAACCAAAATCGTTTATTCTTTTGTTCTTTCGCTTTGTGAAGCTGTTTTACTAAAAGAAAATCGACTAATGAAGAAATGAGTACAACGAAGATAAATTTCGGTGCACCCCACGCATAAAAAAAAATACTGGATAACACTACCCAGTAATTTTTATATTTCTTATCAATGAAATGGTAAACCAGCAAGAAAACTGGCAAGAAATAAAGTAGAAATAAAACACTACTAAATACCATTTACATCTCCTTCAGTTTTAACACAATCGAATGTTACTCGGTTTAATTTCTATACAATACAGCCTTTACTGCTTTGATTACACGATCGACGTTTGGCAAAGCCTCATCGATTAATGTAGGTGAAAAAGCAAATGGAGTATCTGTTTGTGTTACACGTTGAACCGGAGCATCTAAATAATCGAATGCATAACGTTGTAAGTGATATGCAATTTCAGAAGAAATAGAAGCCAACGGCCAAGATTCCTCTACCACTACACAACGATTTGTTTTCTTAACAGATTCAACCACTGCAGCATAATCAATCGGGCGAACAGTTCTCAAATCAACAATTTCGACTTCGATTCCTTCTTTTGCCAATTCTTCTGCTGCTGCATGAGCAACTTTTATGATTTTACCAAAAGATACGATTGTTACATCCGTACCTTTTCTTTTGATGTCAGCAACACCGATTGGAATAAGGTATTCTCCTTCTGGAATTTCACCTTTATCTCCATACATCTTTTCTGATTCTAAGAAAACAACAGGATCGTTATCACGAATTGCAGCTTTCAATAAACCTTTGGCATCATACGGAGTTGAAGGAGTAATAACTTTCAATCCAGGTACATGTGCATAGAATGCTTCAAAACTTTGAGAGTGAGTAGCCGCTAGCTGTCCAGCCTGACCATTTCCTCCACGGAAAACAATAGGACACCCATATTGTCCTCCTGACATTTGTAACATTTTTGCTGCACTATTGATGATTTGATCCGCCGCTAAAATCGCAAA
>DATGOZ010000093.1:0-7928 GCA_035305395.1 Taishania sp.
GTAAGTAGCCATTGAAACCGTTACAGAATATTTTCCGTAAGGAACATTTTCTATTGTATAATAGCCATCAATATCTGTCTTAGCCTTCAGCTCGGGTGTAAACTGAACCAATGCGCCAATGGCGCCTTCATTGGTTTCAAAATCTGTAACTTTTCCACTTACAACAGCAGTTTGTCCAAATGTAACAGAACAAATCAACAAGATTACTGAAAGAAAAAAATAATGCCTCATGAATTTAAATCTTTGATTCTAAAGAAATAAAAAATCCCCTGCAAGCCACAGGGGATCATTCAATTTATTTAATGATTAATTTTTGAGTTGCCGAACGACCAGCTAAGTCAGTTATCTTAATCATCACCGCTCCACTATGACCTGAAAGATCAAATGAAACTGTAGATTTTGTATTATTTGAAATCGAATCAATCAATTGACCAACTGTATTGAAGATTTCAATTGTTTCAACATTTTCCAAACCAGTTAAAGAGAATACGCCAGTTGTTGGATTTGGAAACAATTTAACATTATCCAAATTCATTCCATTTACATGCGCATTAGGATCACACTCACAAGCATGCCATCTCAATGAACTCCAGTTTCCAACCCATTGTGGAGTAACCCCGTCTTGTTGGTAGATAATATCACCGTTTTCGTCTCTTTTTGGTAAAGAGGCAGGTATTGAATCCCACTCTAACAATGGATTGAATACCTCTGCATCCAAATCAGCATAAGGTTTTTTGATTGAGCTTTTTCTAATCAAGCTGTGATTCAATGTTACAGGAACGTCATTTGGATCTCCACTTGAAAAGTTGTATGGATATACTGTTGACCATCCTCCTGTTCCGTTACCTCCTGGATCTTCTCCTAATTTACCAATCAAATCGATTAATACTGTACTAGGTGAATTTGCATTAGCAGCACTTCCTTTTGCCAAACAAACAGCATCGTTTCCGTTGAAGTTCATTGCATTACTTTCATCGTATGATTCACACAACAACACATCTGCCAATGCTCTCAATTCTTGCCATACAGCAGGGTCACTTGAAGTTTCGTTTGCTTCTGTACGGTTCAATACTACAACATACGTAGTATAGGGTTGAAGCATTGTATTAGGCAGCTGAATCACATTTGATTGATACTGACCGTATGGTTTCATAATAGTTGTTCCGTTGTTGAAACGAATCAAAAAGTATTCAGACAAGTTGATTGCACTTGCTGTAGGATTGTATATTTCAATTGCTTTGTTATTTCCGAATCCTTCAACATATTCAGAGATAAACAATTGTGAACAATCCTGCGCAAATGAAGAAATCATTGCAGCAAAACTTGTTAATGTAAGTAACATTTTTTTCATGATACAGATTTTATTGGGATTATAAAAAGATTTGATATTTTCCTAGAAAGGCAACGAAAAGGCATGTTCCACTTTGTGGAAGAATTCAAAGGGAAAAAGGTAATCCCTCCTGCTAATTCATGTAAGAAATACATTAATTTTTCATCGCTTGCTTATCATTTTCCCAACATGGTTTCAGCTAAAATAACAGAGCATCAAGGACAACATATTGGGAATTCCATCGCAAAGGTATGGCATTTTTCGTTTATTAACATTAATTAATTGTTAACACTACTTGAATGTTTTTCAACTTTAAATCACAAAAGCTGAATATTGAATCTATCTAATCTTGATTTTTACTAAAAGGATTCCACTTCATCCCGTTAATTTTTAACAAGATAAAGCAAAAAATTAATGCTGTCCAGAAGGAAAACATTGCATAAACAAGGGATACTTTTCCATAATCAGGCTGATGCAATAAAGTTCCAGAAACTAAAAAAGCAATCGTTGTATTATGAACAGCAGATTCAACTGATACTGTAATTTGATTTTTGAAACCTAACTTGAAAAAATGAGACACAAAAAAACCAATGGAAAAACAAACCACATTTAACAACAGTGCAAACGGAAGTATTTCCAAAATTTCACCTAATTGAATACCTCCTTCATGTTCATTTCCGATAAATTTTAATGTAAAAACAATTCCTAATAGGATTGTAGAAATGGGCTTCGTGTATTTTGCTATAACTGTAGCAATGGAATTATTAAAATATTTAAACGCTATTCCACAAAATGCTGGTATAGCAGTTAAAACAAAAATTTCTTTGATTGTTGACCAAATTGGTAGCTTAAAGTCTGAACTTTCACCGTAAAAATTATGTAGCGCCAAATTAACAATTAAAGGAATTGAAATAAGAGTCAACAACGAATTAATTGTTGTAAGAATAATGGATAAAGCGGTATTTCCTCGAAATAAAAAGGTGATGAATCCTGAAGTTGTTCCTCCAGGGCTAGCTGCTAAAATGATTAGTCCCATTTTGATATAGAGTGGCATTTCGAACAAATAACAGATAGCGAAAGCGCTCAATGGTAACAAAATCATCTGGGATGTTAATGCGATAAGAAGTGCTTTCGGTTTCGAAAACACTTCTTTCACATCACCAATAGTTAATGAGACGCCAATTCCAAACATGATCAGAATTAGCACAAGGGATATTAATAAGTCAATATTTAACATGCATTCTAAAGATGCTAATATCAACTATTTTTATCTAACTTGTAAGTATATTGCAACATAAATGTGCGTGGTTGCTCAATCTTTAAAGGTCTCAACGAATACGTTTTGTTCAATAAATTCGTAGAGATAATCGCTATCTTATGTTTTTCAGAAATATTGTACGATACACGAGCGTCGAATACCCAAACAGATTTTTGATTCTCTTTGAAGTAATCCATATAACGAATTGATTGAATAAATGGACCAGCCGTTGCGTCTTCAAAATCTTGAATTACACCATCCATGTTTTCAATCTTGCTGAAAAACTTAGCACTTCCTCCAATCGCAAATTTCTTTAGGAATGTTACTTCGACATCTGCTTTAACATTGTGTTGGAAACGATATTTCAAGATTTTCTTAGATGGATCTAAAGAAGTTGAGTTAAAACTATAATCTTTGTTCGTCAAGATTGAATCTACTGCATAAACATAGTCTGGTGATAATGTCTGTGGTAAAATATAGTTGTAACCAACCAAGAAAGTCATGCTTGCTTTTTTACCTAAATCTGCTTTTCCAGCAAAAGAAACATCAATACCTAAAACACGTGATCTACCAGTATTCAAGAACTTAAATCCAAATGCGTCACTTGTTACAGTGAAAGAAGATCCCCAGAATCCGAATAAGTACTCTATTGTATTTTTGTATTCTTGCCAGAATCCTGCAATATCCAAATATCCATATACTCCACCAACCTTAACACCTTGCTTAATTCCAACCTCTCCATTCCAGCTACTTTCTGGTTTTAAATCTGGATTAGCAAATACACCGAAGTTTCCAACTCCTGTTCTTATGAAACGTTCCGTAATTGTTGGAAAACGATAACCTTGTCCGTATGAAGCTCTAAAGTATGTCTCTTGCATCAACTTGATACTCATTCCTGCTCTAAAAATTGGTTTTAATGCAGTAATAGAGTCGTTCATTTGAAAGTATTCCAAACGTCCACCAACTGATAGATTCAAAACATTCAATACTTTTTTCTCTAATTGCGTGTAAGCGGAGATATTCAATAAATTATTGCGAGGAGATCCTGAACCCACATACATGTTTGCGTATGAATCTGTGTACTTACCTGTAAATCCACCGATGAAGTCTACACCTTTCAAACTAGCAATTGTTTTTTGGAACATATAATCTCCATAGTATGTTGTTGAGCGGTTCGACTGATTTGCTGTCATTTCATTATCTGCATAAAGAATTCTACCTCTCAAATGATGCTTCCCTTCTGTAGAAGTCATCAAGTTAATGAACGGATCGACGTAGAAGATAAACTGCTCTTGCAAAAATACAGCTCCTGGATATCCTTTAAACAATCCAGTAGAGTCGTTCAACCAAGCAAAAGCCAAAGCTGATTCAGAATACATGAAATTTCCGTTTAAACCGTAGTTCAAACCTCTAATTTTTTTACTGTTATGTCTTAAGTTGAAATTCAGCCTAGCTCTTTTAGAGCTCATTTGCTTATTAGAAAAATTAGAGATGGTATCCGGGCTGTAAATATCAACCAAAGAATCTTGTCGTGGCGGTCCGATATAACCATGATCGTAATTTAAGTTTGCCCCCAATACGATATCCCAATTTCCTGCTCTACGAGAATGCAATACATTTGCTCCATAAATTAAAGGTGCATCATTCCACCATTTTGCTCCTTCTTGATTAGGATTAGAATAAAAACCACTATATAAATTTACTTTAGTAAGTGGCTTAGCTTTAGGATAAGCTGTTCTGATGTGAATTGCTCCAGAAAGCGCCGAACTACCAGATAATACCGATGAAGCACCTTTTATTACTTCTATTTGATGAATGTTTTCTACTGGAATAAATCCCCATTCAGGTCGACCAGCATCACCAGATAACATTGGCATGTCATCAACTATTACTGCAACTTTAGATCCAACTCCAAAGGTAAATCCACTCCCTCCACGGATTTGTGGTTCACCATCCAAGATGTTTAATCCTGGAGTTTGGTCTAATGCAGTTTCAATACTTCGTGTGTTTTTATTTTCGATTAATTCTGGACGAATGATTTCAAGCGAAACTGTTTGTTCCTCAATTGGACGATCGAATTTTCCTACTTTAATCTCTACCCCTTCAATTTTCGTATACAAAGGTTGCATCTTAAAGTCAACGCGTTTCAAATCACCAGGAGCAAGCTCTACAGTAACAGTGTCTGTTGTCATTCCAGTATATCTAAAAACCAAAATCGCTTTTCCAGCTGGAACATCAAGAACATAGTTCCCGTTTTCATCTGTATGTGCACCAAGCGTAACATCTTGTTTGTAAATCACTGTTGCACCAATAACTGGAACATTATCTTCATCAGTTACTTTACCCACCACTTTGGTAGATTGTCCAAAAATCGCACCTGTAAATGCTAAAATAGCAATTAATAGAAGTATTCTCATTTGCAGTTGTTTTAAAAGAAAAAAGCCCCTCATATTCAAAAGAAAGGAGGGACTTTGCAAATCTAAAAAAAAATCCTATTGTTTAACTACTCTTAAAATTTGTGTTGATTTTTCTGATTTCAATTGAATCATATAAACACCATTTACAAGTGTAGACATATCGATTTTACTTACAGATTCAGACAATTCACCAGTAGCTAATACTGAACCTGACAATGAAATAACTTGATAAGTAACTGCTTGATTCAAGTTTTTTACTGTAACAACACCAGAAGTTGGATTAGGATAAACCTCAATTCCTTCTAACGTATTTTCTTCAATACCCAAACAAGCATCAACATAAATTTGTTGTGTTGCAGAATTCGAACAAGTTGTTGCTGCATCAGTATAAGTATATGTAATAGTTGTTGAAGTATTTGGTGTTACAATAGCTGGGTTGAAAATTGTAGCAGCAACTCCTACCCCACTGTAAGTTCCTCCTGCTGGAGTACCACCACTCAATACAAATGCACTGTGATTTGCACAAACTGTATCTTGCGGGATTTGTAAAGTAACTGTAGGCGCAGCAACAATTGTCAAATCAAATGAATAAGACGCAGCAGGACAAGATCCAGAAGCGGCAATTGCATTTGTAATGTTGTAACTTCCCGGCACACTTGCAGATAAATCAATTTGACCATTTGAGCTATTGATTGACAAGCCATTACCTGCGCTGAACACTCCAGCACTTGCCCCTGTTCCAAAAGTTGGAGTAGGAACTACTGCAGCACCTTCACAGTAACTTGCACTCGCATAGCTAAACGTTGCATCTGGTGTATCTGTAATAGTTATTGTAGTTTCAACTGTATCTGGACAAGCACCATTTACGATGTGTCTTACCACATAAGTACCCTCAGCAGAGTTGACCATATCAATTTCACCTGTAGTCGCACTTGAGAAAATCAACCCTGTAGGAGTTGCAGAAAACACTCCTGTTTGAGCAACTGTTGGTACAGGATTACTAGCAATACTTGTACAAATAGTATTTGTACCATAGCTGAAATCTGCATCAGCACCTTCGAAAATTGTAATTGTTCCAGTTGATGATGGTGGAAACACACACGCATCTGCTACTTCGTTTGTAATTGTATATGTACCTGCTGCAGAAGCTGCAAGATCAATTTCTCCTGTCGTTGTATTAGCAAATACCAAACCAGCTGGTGTAGCAGAGAAATTACCCGCTGAGTTAGTTGTAGGAACAGGATTTGCAGCCAAATTAGTACAATAGCTACTTGCACTATAAGTGAAGTTTGTAGAATAAACTGGATTAACTGTAATTTGCATTGTTTTAACAGTAGATCCCCATTGGTTTGTAGCTGTCAATTGTACAGTATGTGTTCCTGGTGTATTAAATGTTACAGTCGGATTTTGGTCTGTACTAACAGCAGGAGAACCTCCAGGGAAAGACCAGCTATAATCTGTTGGATATTGTGTTGATGTATTTGTAAAATTTACTGTTTCACCAGCACAAATAACTGTATTTGAAGCAGTAAAGTCTGCTTGTGGTACATAAATTAATTCAACATCATCAATCCATACAAAATCATTTGCACTTCCTTTTCCAGGCTCATGATTTGTTGTGAAAGTTATCAAAATATAACTTGGAGTAGTTGCTGGACCTGAATAATCAAACGGAATTGATTTTCTTACCCAACCGCCTGTTGGAGGAAAGTTCAATACGGCTGTACCTACAACATGATCAGAAGCCGCAGCATCTTCAGGGTCTCTATAATTGTAGTTGTCATGTATAGTAGCTTTCACTCTCGCGAAATTCGTACCAGAAGAAGGATTAGCAGAACCAGGTACATATTTCACCCAAAATACAAGTGAATCAGGTCTATCAGTCATTACTTCAGAAAAATTGGGATCTGAAATAACAGAAGCATTGTAGTTTGCTGAATTTGAGGGACTAGTTGATCCCATGTTAATTTTACCTAGTGTAATATTACCATTCGCAATAATTCCCAAGGTAGAACGAGAAAATAATTTGACACTTCTTGATCCTGTTGACCCTGGTCTAACGTCAGTTGAATTCTCAAGCTGGTTTGCTGCAAATGAAGTCAAAGGCCCTCCAGCCGTTAAAAAGCTGTTCCAATTTACTGGTTCACTTCCTCCAGAAACATTTTCCCAGTCTTCAAACCCAGGATTACCAATTTGTGTTTGTGCGTTAGCAAACAATGTTAATGCTAAAGACATCACTACAGTAATTGTTTTTTTCATATTTAAAATATTTAGAGCGTCAAATGTACAAAACAATAGTCATTTGCAAACAAATTTTAACATTTTTGAATGTAAATTCATTCATGTATCTGTTTGATTTATTGTCGTTTACACCTATCAAATAATAAGGAAATGATAGTTTGAACCGATAATGTGAACATTTTTTTTTAGATTTGAGCATTCTAAATTATGCAACCTCAAAAACTATAAAATTATTCTATGTCAAACTCTTGGAACAAAAGGAAGTCCATTTCGAGCCTCATAACTGAAGCCACTAATGAAAATGGATTAAAACGATCATTAAGCTCAACTTCACTCATTGCACTCGGAATTGGAGCAATTATTGGAGCTGGTTTATTCTCATTGACAGGAATTGCTGCAGCTGAACATGCTGGTCCTGCCGTTACCATTTCATTCGTATTGGCAGCTTTGGGGTGTGCATTTGCTGGACTTTGTTATGCTGAATTTGCATCAATGATACCTGTTGCTGGTAGCGCTTATACATATTCATACGCAACTATGGGTGAATTTATGGCTTGGATCATTGGTTGGGATCTGGTATTGGAATATGCGTTGGCTGCCGCAACGGTGGCGGCGAGCTGGTCCCAGTATTTCAATCAGTTCTTATTGGAATTTGGCATAAATCTCCCTCCAGAATACCTCT
>DATGOZ010000094.1:0-11692 GCA_035305395.1 Taishania sp.
TTACCGAAATTTATTCAAGGTTATGCTGCAAATGAACAAATTGCTTTGATGCAAGGAGAATATCTTTCAATTCGTTCGATTGCCTTGTTTTTCGCGGTGATTCAATTTCCTCTACAGGCTTATTATTTTGCTTGGGGAAGGTCTATTATTCCGTTTATTGCTACAATGTTTACAGCAGCTGGAAACATCTTTTTGGACTATGTACTGATTTTTGGTAAGATGGGATTCCCTGAAATGGGACTAGGGGGAGCTGCTTGGGCATCTACCATTGCAGATGGGTTAGGTGCGTTATTTCTATTGTCTTACACTATTTTATCTAAAGAATATATCAAGCAAAAATTGTTTCAGACATGGAATGCGGAATGGGATAGTATCAAGGAATTGATGAAGTTGTCGATTCCCATCATTCTTCAAGGCACCTTAGCTTTGATGGTTTGGGCTGTTTATTTTGCGTGGATTGAACAAATTGGTGTTTTTGAGGTTACTGTTTCACAAAACATTCGCAGTATCTATTTCCTTGCATTTATTCCAGTGTTTGGATTCGGGGCAACGACAAAAACCTATGTTTCTCAATATTTTGGAGCAAAGAAATTAGCGTTAATTCCTGTTATCCAGAAACGCATCATTTTATTGAGTATTTTGTCGATGATTGTTGTTTTTCACGGATCAATTCTTTATCCAGAACAATTGATAAAGCTAATTAATCCAAATGAGGCATTCATAGCTAAAAGTGCTGAAACCTTAAAATTTATTGGTTGTTCAATGTTTTTATTTTGTATTGGTGGTGTGTTTTTACATAGTATCAATGGATTGGGGCGAACACATATCACTTTGTTGATTGAAATTATAATAACAGGATCTTACTTGTTGTATTCTTATTTCACCATCAAAGTGTGGGAATGGGATGTTAAAATGATTTGGAGTGTGGAATATGTTTATTTCACTTTAATGACCATATTATCATTTAGTTACTTAAAATTAAGTAAATGGAAAAAGCAGATTTAAAAAATTTGAAGATCGTTTTCATGGGGACACCACAGTTTGCGGTGACTATTTTGGATAAATTACTAGAAAACAATGCCAATATCGTTGGGGTTGTTACAGCTCCTGACAAACCAGCAGGTAGAGGGATGCAATTGCAAGAAAGCGATGTAAAAAAGTATGCTAAGTCTAAAGATTTAAATGTATTACAACCAGTCAACTTAAAGGATAATTCGTTTATTGATGAACTTGCAGCTCTGCAAGCTGACTTGTTTGTTGTTGTTGCTTTTCGTATGCTTCCAGAAGTTGTTTGGGCTATGCCTCCGCGCGGAACAATTAACCTGCATGGAAGCATTTTGCCAAATTACAGAGGTGCAGCACCAATCAATTGGGCAATCATCAATGGAGAACAAGAAACTGGAGTGACAACGTTTTTTATTGAAAAAGAAATTGACACCGGAAAAGTTATTGAACGAGCTACAGTTCAAATTGGAGAAGATGAAACAGTAGGTGAGTTACACGATCGCTTGATGCAACTGGGAGCGGAAACAACGCTATCGACTGTAATTAAAATTGCAAATGGTGAAGTAGAGGGGATTCCACAAATTGAATTAACAGAAGGAGAAATCAAGATGGCTCCTAAGATTTTTAAACAAGATTGTGAGATTAATTTCAGTCAACCGGTTTTGAATGTGCACAATTTTATTCGTGGACTTTCTCCTTATCCTGCAGCATGGTGTAAAATTGTAGGGGAGGATGGCTCGATGAAAAATCTTAAAATATTTAAAGCAAATAAGACAACTGAACAGGTTGGTGATGTACAAAAAATCAAGATTGGTAAAGATGGAATTTTGTTTCCATGTGCTGATTTTTATATCAATGTTACAGAATTACAACCTGAAGGTAAAAGACGTATGGATTATAAGTCATTTCTAGCAGGAAACGATATTGCTTGTTGGTCGGTTAAATAGCTCCGGCAACTAGTCCACCTGTATGAAGGAATACGATCGTTTGATTTTCGTATTCCTTTTTTTGTATCTCTTGCATCAAACAGTAGAACGCTTTACCGGTATAAACCTTATCTAATGGAAGTTGTAAATTTTTATCGCAATTTTCAATAAATTGAATTAATTCATCAGTAAACTTTCCATATCCTCCGAAATCGTAATCAGAATGCACGACAATACCTTCAAGTATTCCTTTAATTAAGTCATCTGAAAATCCTGATTTTAAATAGATTTTACTCATTTCATTTAGTGAATCAAAACCTTTTAGTACTGGAACAACATGGGTTTTATAAAATTCACCTCCTAATGCCAATCCACAGCTCGTTGTTGTTGTTCCTTGGGCAACAAATATGTGATCGAATGGAGGAAGTTCTTTAATTAATTCTTGACATCCAATCATTCCATAATATGTTGCTCCGCCTTCAGGAATGATGTAGGCATTTGGATATTCTTGTATTAACTCTTCGTGGTATTCTGACATATCACGCAATGTATATTCATCACGCGAAACAAAATGTAGTTGCATTCCTAATGCTTCACAGCGTGCTAGAACATGATTGGATTGCGGATTCAATTCGTCTCCTCGAACTATTCCAATTGAAGGAATGTTTAATGAATTACAGGAGCTTGCTGTTGCCAACAAATGATTGGAATATGCCCCACCAAACGTCAGAATATGAGTCTTTCTTGAACTGTAAAAATGTTGAACGTGGTATTTCAGTTTTCTCCATTTATTACCAGAAACTTCAGTGTGAATAAGATCGTCACGTTTTACCAATAGCTGAATATTTCGCGCATTCAATTCCGGAGTTTGAATTGTTTGCAAGATTGATTTGCTTGTGTCGAATACTTCCATTTCTAGTTATTGATTAACTTTGTAGTATGAATGATGATATGTCAGGTTTTTCAAAAAAGAAACGTTGGGAGGATGATGAATACTATTACACTCCCGAAGGCTATATTGTCTTTACAGAAAAACATCATTTAAAACGCGGTTACTGCTGCAAGAGTGGTTGCAGACATTGTCCTTATGGTTTTGATAAAAAAACGGGACAGATTAAATCAAAAAATGATTAATCTTCTTCAAAAATTCCATTTTCAGGAATTCTTCCCGTGTATTTGCTCAATTGCTTCTTGATGTATTTGATATCTGCTTCGATATCTCCAGTAGGTTGAAATAAACTATCCCATCCACCAGTTTTGTTTTTGTAATCGATATAAGCGATATAAATCGGAACATTGGCTTCCATAGCAATATGGTAGAATCCTCTTTTCCAATTAGGGTTGTATTTTCTTGTTCCCTCAGGGGTAAAGACCAAAAACATGTTGTCATTTTTATTAAAATGCTCTAAAGCCATTTTGGTCATATTGTTTTTCTTCTTTCTGTCAACAGGGATTCCGCCCATTTTGCGCATAAACCATCCAAAAGGAGGTGTAAACAACTCTTTCTTAATTAAAAACTTCGTGTTGACACCGTAATAAGAAAATGTAATTCGACCAATTACAAAATCCCAATTAGATGTGTGTGGTCCCATGCAAACAACACATTTTTCAACTTGAGGTGGAGTTTTATCAATATTCCAACCCAATAATCTCAGAATGAACATTCCAATTTTTCCCATGCTCCAAAAATAAAAAAATACTCGTTAATAATTCTTCATAACTTCTTTTTCATTGCTGACATTAAATTCATAATTTCGTAGAAAATTCAAAAAAAGATGAAGCAATATCACGATTTACTCGATCACATATTAAAAAACGGTGTAAAGAAGGAAGATAGAACAGGAACAGGAACTTTGTCTGTTTTTGGTTATCAAATGCGTTTTGATTTATCCGAAGGATTTCCATTGGTGACAACGAAGAAATTGCATTTGCGATCTATCATACATGAATTGCTTTGGTTTTTACAAGGAGATACAAATATCAAGTATCTGAAAGATAATGGTGTAAGTATCTGGGATGAATGGGCTGATGAAAATGGGGACTTAGGTCCAGTTTATGGTTATCAATGGAGGAGTTGGCCTGGAAGAAATGGAGAACCAATTGACCAAATTTCAAAATTGATTGATCAAATTAAAAGGAATCCAGATTCTCGTAGATTAATCGTTTCTGCATGGAATGTTGCTGATGTGGATAACATGGCTTTACCTCCTTGTCACTCGTTGTTTCAGTTTTATGTTGCAAACGGAAAATTAAGTTGTCAGTTGTATCAACGTAGTGCTGATACATTTCTTGGTGTCCCTTTCAATATTGCTTCATATGCTTTGTTGACAATGATGATTGCTCAAGTTTGTGATTTAGAACCAGGTGAGTTTGTACATACATTTGGAGATACACACTTGTATTTGAATCACATTGAACAAGCACAATTGCAGTTGACTCGTGAGTGTAGACCATTGCCTACGATGAAAATCAATCCAGCAGTAAAGGATATTTTTTCTTTCAAATTCGAGGATTTTGAATTATTGAATTACGATCCACATCCACATATTAAAGCAGCAGTTGCAGTTTAAAATGAAAGTAGCTTTAATTGTTGCAGTTGATTTAGAATGGGGAATTGGTAAAAACAATGACCTCATGTGGCATTTGCCCGCTGATATGCGTTTTTTCAAGGAAACAACCACGGGGCATATCGTTGTTTTGGGTCGAAAAAATTATGAATCTATTCCAGAAAAATTTAGACCTCTTCCAAATAGAGTAAATGCTGTATTGACTCGAAATGCTGAGTACAAAGCTGATGGTTCTTTAGTTTTTCATTCACTTGAATCTTGTTTAGATTATTTCAAAGATGAAAAGGAAAAAACGATATTTATTATTGGAGGAGGGGAGATTTATAAACAAGCCTTGGACTTGAATTGCGTTGAAATCATTTATTTAACTGAGGTTCAGAAAGTATATGGAGCAGATACTTTCTTCCCAAAAATTGATTTGTCCAATTGGGATAAAGAAATTTTATTTCAACAAGAAGTTGATGAAAAGCATGAAGCTGCTTTTACAATCACAAAATATCAAAAAAAGTAAATAGTAACCCAACCATTGATTAGTTTGGTTCGTATTATAGATAACAATTAGTTTTTAAATATTTTGGTTAGTTAAAAAACGTTCCCTACAACGTTTCTCGTTTTACCTTTAAGGTTTCGAACAAAGCTTATAGAATTCACTATAAGCTTTGTTTTTTATAAATAATTGATTCGATCGATTTTTGAGCAATCGGGTGGTAATTAGATTTTGCTGAATTGAAAATTCGAACAGCTAAATCATAATCACTTTCATAGTGACTATCAACTAATCTTTCGTAAATTGGTTCCAAGTATTTTAATCGACCAACTTTATTCAAGAACTTCTCCATGCTTGGTCTCATTAACGTATATCCACGATTAATCGAAAGCATGTACCATTCACACATGATTTCAGAATTTCCACAATTTTTGAAATCTAATACTTGGTCGATTAGTTTCATCGTTTTTGCATCAATTCCGGGAGGAAGGTTTCGAATAAACGACATCCATTCTTGTGTTGTGTAATCGCTACGTTTAATCTTCTTGAATTCCTTTAACTTTTTCCCTTTACCAACATTTTTTGCTAAATCTTCAATTTCATCCAAACGTTTTGAATCGATATTTATACAATTTATAGGAACTCCAGCTTGATAAACCCATTCAGTTGTGTTAAAAGTTACTTTATTTGGTTTCAATAAATTCTTATCTAAATAGACTAGAAAATCTTCTGTAGTTAATGTTGTAAATGCATGATCTTGGAAATATTTGCGCAAGAAATTATCGAACTTTTGTCTTCCGACAGTTGCTTCCAATGTTCTTAAGAAGTAAGCTCCTTTAATATATGCAATATCTGTCATTCCTTCATCAGGACTTCTTTCTGATAAGTTTAGTTTTAATTTAGTATCCTCTTTTTCAATCGAGTTTAGTGTACGTCGTAGTTCTTGGTATTCGATTACAGCTAGAATATCTGCAACTTCTTTACCATAAAGTTCTTCCATGATACGATTTTCAAAATACACTGTAAATCCTTCATTCAACCAGAAGTCATTCCAAGAAGCGTTTGTCACCAAATTCCCAGACCAAGAATGAGCTAATTCATGTGCGATAACGCTTACCAGTGAACGATCTCCTGTGATCAACGTTGGGTTTGCAAATGTCAACCGTGGATTTTCCATTCCACCAAAAGGGAACGAATATGGCAAGACAATGATATCATATTGCTCCCAGCTGTATGCGCCATAGAGTTTTTCGGCTGCGTGAATCATTTTTTCTAAATCCACAAATTCAGAAGCAGCTTTATCAATTAATTCAGGTTCTGAATAAACCCCGCAATTAGTTCCCAAAGAACGGTATTCCAGATTTCCAACAGCCAATGCAATTAAATAGGCTGGAATTGGTTGTTTCATTTCGAAATGATATTCACCTGTTGCATTCTTAGAAGTTGGATTTTCTGCACTCATCAACGCTAGATAATCTTTTGGAACTTTTACATCAGCTGAGTAAGTGATTCTATTTTCAGGAGTATCTTGAACAGGTATCCATGTTCTTGTTAAAATTGTTTGCCCTTGAGAATATAGAAATGGATGTTCTTTTCCTTCAGTTAATTCAGGTTTCAACCAATCCAAAGCTTCGCACTGCTCTGTTGTATTATAATATATATTGATGTATTCAACAGTTGAATCAATCGAAACAAAAAGAGGTGCACCTAAAATTGAATCGGTTTTACCAATTACATAATCAGTTTCCTTTTCTTTATGTTGACCAACCGTAACTTTTTGAATGTTCAAATATTTGATATCAAAAATTGCTGTATCAACATTTTTTAGATTTTCCACTTTATGACGGGCAACACCATAAATTGTATTGTTGTCAAAGTTTACATCCAATTCAAGATGTAAATGTGTTGTTCTTAATTCCTTGATTTTGGAATAAGAATGTTGTGAGTGTTTTATTTGCTGCAGCTTTTCAGCTAATTTTATCCCATCATTTGAATCGCAACTTTGGAGAAATAGGAGAGAAATAATAGGGAGAACTGAAAGCAAGGCCTTCAACAGTATATTCATTTTCTAGTTTTATCTTACAGTTATTAATTAGTATCAATTCAAGGTAATTCCCACAGGGCAATGATCTGAACCTTTAATTTCATTCAAAATGAATGCCTCTTTGATGCGTGGGACGAATGATTCTGAAGTTAAAAAGTAGTCAATCCGCCAGCCAACGTTCTTCTCGCGTGCCCCACCTCGGTAACTCCACCAAGTATATTTAACTTGATCTCCATTCAGCGCTCTGAAAGTATCTACAAAACCATTGGAAACATAAGCATCCATTCCATCGATTTCTTCTTGCATGAAACCAGCAGATTTATTGTAATTTTCTTTTGGCCTAGCTAAATCAATTGCTTTATGGGCAACATTAAAATCTCCACAAACTACAACTGGTTTTGTTTTTTCTAGATCTTTTAAAAAAGCTAAAAATGCTTGATCCCAAGTTTGGCGGTATCTTAAGCGCAATAACTCACTTCCAGAGTTGGGAATGTAAGCTGTAATTAAATAAAAATCATCAAATTCCAACCCTGTTACTCGTCCTTCTTGATCATGCTCTTCGATGCCAATATTGTAAAGTACTGATACTGGTTTGACTTTAGTTAAAATTGCAGTTCCAGAATATCCTTTTCGCTGAGCTTCATTGCCGTAAATAGTATACTCACTCATCTCAGCAAGTGTTTCTTTGGTTTGGTCGACTGTAGCTTTAGTTTCCTGTAAACAAATAACATCGGCATTCAGTGCCAGCATGTCCTTCACAAAATCCTTCTTTGCAATCGCTCTGATTCCGTTGACATTAAACGAAATAATCTTCATCACATAATCATTTTATGTGCGTTAAGATAATAAAAATGCTCAATTCAAACAGCTTTATTAGCTAACTTTAGTTAAAGTGAGTATTGATAAAGTTGGTCAATTTAGTTGCGAAATCTAATGCGTTGGTTTGATTCCAATTTCCGTGACCTTCACCTGGATACATGGTTGATTCGTTCAATACACCAAATGCATCTAGTTTGTCATGAAGTCTTGTCATTTGAGAGTTGGGGATTAATGGATCAGTGTCTCCATAGAAAGAAATCGTCTTTGGTGATGTGCTTTTTACGTGTGTTGCTGGACTAACTTCAGCATATAAGTCAGGATTTTGAGCGTAGCTAACGTTACCAACTAGATTGCTTAAGATAAAAGAATAAGCTTGATTATCTGTATAAGCAGGATCAGTTAAATCACTTGGTCCAACATAATTACAGATACCTTTAACATAACCGTTTGGATCAAATGCATATCCATAAAGCATTGAAAGATGTGCTCCAGCAGAACCTCCGATCATGAAATATTGTTTCGATAAGTTGTATTTACTTTTTTGTATCATTTCCAAGGCTGCTTTGATATCGTTTATTTGTTTTGGATATCCAGGACTATTAGCAGTTCCTAAGCGATAACCAATATTGATGATTGCGTGATCTGGATATAAATTTTTCAAATTATTATAGAAACCTACCATATCAGATTTATTTCCTCCGCTCCAACCACCTCCGTGTACCAATACAAAAACTTTTGTAGTATTTGAATTTCTATTAGCTGGGAGATATATGTCGGCAACCTGATTAGGATTATCGCCATATGAGACATTTGTTAAATTGTAAGCTTTTGTGACATCGTACGTTTCATCGCTTTTAGTCTTTTTATCTTTTTTACAACTTACTAGTAAAAGAACCAAAACAAAAGGTAATAATTTCAAAAGATTCATGAGTAAAGTTTTAATTATTAATCAAATATACATTTTTTGTTTCATCAACACCAAACGGTTCAGAATTTAATTTCAAAGTCAGAAATAAAGTGATTACATTTGCACAACGACAAAAACACACAAATTATGAGTAATTACGATGTTACCGTTATAGGATCTGGCCCGGGAGGGTATGTAGCAGCAATTCGTTGCGCACAATTAGGGTTAAAAACAGCTTTAATTGAAAAATACAATACGTTAGGAGGAACATGTTTAAATGTTGGATGTGTCCCATCTAAAGCATTACTTGATTCTTCTGAACATTATCACAATGCTGTACACAACTTTGCAGAGCATGGAATCTTAATTGACGCTCCCAAAGCAGATATCAAACAAATGATTGCTCGTAAAAATGGTGTAGTTGAACAAACTTGTTCTGGAATTAAATTCTTGATGGACAAAAATAAAATTGATGTGTATCATGGAGTTGGTTCATTTGTGAATGCTACAACAATTAAAGTTGTTGCAACTGATGGAACAGAACAACAATTGACTTCTAAAAATACAATTATCGCCACAGGTTCTAAACCAAATTATTTCCCAGGAATGGAACCAGATAAAAAGCGTATCATTACTTCAACAGAAGCTTTAAGTCTTACAGAAGTTCCTAAGAAAATGTTGGTTATCGGAGGGGGTGTTATTGGACTTGAATTAGGTTCTGTTTATGGACGATTAGGATCAGAAATTGAAGTTGTTGAATTTGCTCCAAACATTATTCCTACTATGGATGGAACAATGTCAAAGGAATTAACTCGTGTATTGAAGAAAGAAGGATTCAAATTCCATATGGAACACAGAGTTCAGAAGGTTGAAAATACTGGAAAAGGGGTTGTTCTAACAGCTTTAAATAAGAAAGGTGAAGAGGTTAAACTAGAAGCTGATTACTGTTTAGTAGCAGTGGGTAGAAAACCTTACACTGAAGGACTTGGTCTTGAAAATGTTGGAATAAAAACAACTGAAAGAGGACAAGTTGAGGTGAATAACCACTTACAAACAACAGTTTCAAATATTTATGCGATTGGTGACGTTGTTCGTGGAGCAATGTTGGCTCACAAAGCAGAAGAGGAAGGTGTATTCGTAGCAGAATTATTAGCAGGTCAAAAGCCTCATATCAATTACGATTTGATTCCTGGGGTTGTTTACACTTGGCCAGAAGTTGCCGCTGTTGGAAAAACTGAAGAAGAGTTAAAAGCTGCTGGAGCAAATTATAAAGTAGGTTCTTTCCCTATCAAAGCGTTAGGACGTGCGAGAGCATCAATGGATATTCAGGGATTGATTAAAATTCTTGCAGACAAAGAAACAGATGAAATTTTAGGGGTTCATATGATTGCACCTAGAGCTGCTGACTTAATTATGGAGGCGGTAGTAGCAATGGAATACCGCGCATCTGCCGAAGACATTGCTAGAATTTGTCACCCACATCCTACATACGCTGAGGCTGTAAAAGAAGCTGCTTTAGACGCAACAGGAAGTAGAGCTTTACACGTATAAGTTTTCTTAATTATATAAAAAGGAGTACAAGACATGTACTCCTTTTTTTTGTTTTTGTTCTGTCTAGTCCTGAATAAGGTTGACAGTTTTTTTGTAGGTCAACCAAAGACTTTATAAGGGTTGGCATTGCCAACCCGTTATTGTATTAATTTATCTTATTTTGGTAACGTGACCAGTATAGTGGTGACGTTTGTCATTGTTTCTCTGAAGGAATTCTAACTTCCAAGTATACACTCCATCTTGTACCATTTTACCGTTGTAAGTTCCGTCCCACATAACATTTACATCATGTGTCTCAAATACTCGTTCTCCCCAACGGTTGTATATAGTAAATCCATAATTGTACACATCAATTCCAGATGAAATTACTGGACCAAAGTAGTGGTTGAATTCATCCCCATCTGGTGTAAATGTATTAGGAACATAGAAGATGATTTCTTCTTCAATTGATATCAATCGTGTGATTGAATCTACACAACCATTAGGAGAGTAAGCATAAAGTGTAACGTAATAAGACGAAGAATTTCCATTTTCAAATGATAAAATTGGATTTGTATTTGTACTTGATGTTCCATTTGATGTGTACCAAGTGTAAGAAGTCGCATTTTGACTTAAATTGATAACATGAACATCAGAACTAGTTGAAACATTCCCACTGCTGAATACAAAGTCAGCCAAAGGTACATAGTCCACACAGATTTCTTCCGATTGAATTTCGTATGTACATCCATTTCCTGCACTTAGTTCCAATACTAAATCATGACATCCAGCTGCAGGTAAATTGAAAACGAATGGGGTAGTGGAGTTGCTTACCAGATTGTCGTTCAAATACCATGAATAAATGTATCCATCAGCAGTGCTGTTAGGTGTTACAGAAACTGTTGAAGGCATACATAAATCATAATCAATTGAGTAACTCATTGCTGGACCAGATAATACTGTTAGATTCAAACATGTTCGATCAATACAGCCACTAGCATTTGTATTTGAGACTTGAGCTACATGATAACCGGCTTCTGTTACAGTTTGTCCGTTCCACATATATGGTAATTCACTTTCACAAATTGTTACATTTTCTTCGGTCGTAGTTGCTGGATTAACAGTTAAGTTCAAGGTTGTTGTAACATTACATCCACTTGAATTTTGTGATATGTGAGTCGCAACTCCATTACCTCCAGCGTTAATAACTTGTCCATTCCATAAAAATGGTAATTCATTTGCACAGATTGTAATGTCCTCGGTTGCAGTTTCTGTCGAATTTACAGTTAGATTTAATGTTGTGATAACATCACACCCATTTGCATTTTGAGTTGTGTGCGTCGCAACACCAGTTCCACCAGCTGTAATTGTTTGACCATGCCAAACAAATGGAAGTTGATTAGAACA
>DATGOZ010000095.1:0-14079 GCA_035305395.1 Taishania sp.
AAACAAACATTGGATGAATACATCGAATTGTTTAAGAAATTTCAATTAAAAGTTGCTGAGGCCGAAGCCTTGGGCTATGATACAATTCCGAAATTAAAACGAGAGTTAGAAGGATATCAAAAACAACTTGCACAACCATACTTGACAGATAATGAAATGAACAAAGTATTGGTAGATCAAGCGTACGAAAGAATGAAGACTGAGGTTAGAGCTTCACACATTTTGATCAAAGTTGATGCAAATGCTAGTCCTGAAGACACGTTGAAAGCATACAAAAAAATCATGGCTATCCGTGATAAAATCGTAAAAGGAGAAGATTTCGGAAAGATTGCACTTGAAAATTCAGAGGATCCATCAGCAAAGATGAACAATGGTGACTTAGGTTTCTTTACTGCTTTCCAAATGGTTTATCCTTTTGAAAATGCAGCATATGAAACAAAAGTTGGTGAACTTTCTATGCCTGTCAGAACTCGTTTTGGTTATCACCTCATCAAAGTAACTGACCGTAGAGATGCGAGAGGAACAATGAAAGCTGCTCACTTGATGATTGCTGCCAACAAGGAAAATGATCAACAAGAAGTAATCGACAAAGCACAATCAAAAGCCAAAGAATTATACCAAAAACTTCAAGAAGGTGCCAATTTTGAAGAGTTGGTAAAAGCATATTCCGACGACCCATCTTCTAGCACAAATGGAGGATTATTGCCTTTATTTGGAACAGGAGCAACGACACGTTTACTTCCTGAATTCGAAGATGCTGCTTTTCAATTAAAGAACAATGGTGATTTCAGTGAGCCAGTTCAGACGAACTTTGGTTTCCACATCATCAAGCGTATTGAATTGACTCCACTACGTTCTTTTGAAGAATTGAAAAAAGACATCGAATCACGTGTCAACAGAGATGATAGAGCAAACGTTACACAAAATAGCTACATTGAGAAATTGAAGAAAGAATACAACTTTGTAGACAAATCAGCTGAGTCACTTAAATGGTTTGAAAAAAATATCGATTCAGCAATCTACAAAGGTCAATTCGATTTAGAAAAAATCAAAGTTGACAAGGCTATGTTTGTGCTTGACAATAAGCCTTACACCCAAACTGATTTTGCAAAGTACATGAATTCTAACCCTCGTTTTGCTAGAGGTAATGCATTAAACGAAGTTGCTAAAAAAGTATATCCTGAATGGGTTAAGAATACTGTATTAGATTTAGAAAAATCGAATTTAACTACAAAATATCCTGAATACAAAGCTTTGATGAATGAATACCACGATGGAATTTTGTTGTATGAAATCATGAGCGACAAAGTTTGGAACAAAGCAATGACTGATACAGTTGGTTTGAAAGCCTTCTACGAAGCAAATAAAAGCAATTATGTATGGGATACACGCTACGATGCAACTATTTACGAAACAATGACAGAGGATAATGCCAAAAAAGTGTTCAAATTAGTAAAGAAAAACATCGCTGCTGATAGCATTACGAAAGTAATCAATGCACAAACTGAATTAAACTTACGTGTTAGAACAGGTAAATTTGAGCTATCAAAAACACCATACTTGAAAGATCAACCGTTAAAAGTAGGTAAAAACAAACCTTATGCATTCGATGGTAAAAACTATGTAGTAGTGCTTAATAGCATCATCCCAGCAAAAAACAAGGAAATTTCTGAAGCAAAAGGATTAATCACTTCAGACTATCAAACACATCTTGAAAAAGAGTGGTTGAAAGAATTGGAAAACAAGTATCCAATTACAATCAATGAAAATGTTTTATATTCTCTTGGGAAATAAAAAAACATATAGCTTTCATAAGGCTGGCATCTTAGTCAGCCTTTTTTTTATTCTAGTACTGTTTTCATGTACAAGACAGGGAAAAACGTGGGCAAAAGTCAATAACCAAGTTTTAACAGAAGAAGATGCAAAGACCTTGATGGATTTTTTAGGATATGATTTTGATTCAAAAGACCATCGAAAAAAATTCACACACGAATGGATCAACAAGCAAGTATTTCTCCAAGAATTAAAAAAGACAAATCCAACCGAATTTGAAAAAATGCAGTTGAATTTGGAATGGCAAAGCGGAGATTTAGCTAAGTTTCATTTAGAAGAAGCTTACATCAACAACATGATGACCGAGGGATTCTCTGATAGCTTGGTTTTAGATTATTTTGAGAAGCATAAAGAAGATTTCGTTTTAAATGATTATATTATCAAAGCCTTGTACATCAAAGTGCCAATCAAAGCACCCAAACAAGAGCAGTTGAAACAAGATTTTTTGTTAAAAAAGGATAAAGACTTCACAAAAGTGATTAGTTATGCTAAACTTTATGCCGAAAACTTTTATTACAATGACAGTACATGGGTTTATTTTGAAGAAATGCTTAAAGATGCACCCGTAGAAAAACTAAATAAGGATAACATAATTTTAAATCGAGCAAAAACCTATTTCTCTGATGAAAATTATGTTTATTATTTAAATATTATAGATTACAAACTAAAAGATGCTGTTCCTCCGTTAGAGTTTTTAAAACCAGCAATTGTTCAATTATTGACAAGTAGAAAATTGAATCAATTGAAAGAACAAAAAGGAGCATCATTTTTAAAAACGATAAAACAAAAACATGAAATTACTAGTAAGTATTAGTCTATTCTTTATCTGCTTAAATGTTGGTTTTTCACAAGTGAAACGCACACCGCTAGATGGAATTGTTGCGCAAATTGGTGATAATGTTATCCTGCATTCGGATATCGAAGCACAAGTTATTCAGGCTAAACAAGCTAACATGGAGATCACTCCGGAATTTAGATGCAATATCTTGGAGAACATCATGTATCAGCAATTATTGGTAAATCAAGCAATGTTGGACAGTGTTGTTGTAACAGACCAACAAGTTGATGCTGAAATGGAAAACCGTCTTCGTGCTATTGAGGAGCAAATTGGAGGTCGTGAGAAGATGGAGAAATTCTACGGAAAAAGTATCATTCAAATCAAAAGTGAATTTAGAGAAATCATTCGTGAACGCATGGTAGCTCAAGAAATGGAGCGACAAATTACGCAAGATGTAACGGTTACTCCACGTGAAGTAAAAGAATTCTTCGAATCACTTCCTACAGACAGCATTCCGTACATCAACGCGCAAATGACATTTCAGCAAATTGTTGCTTTTCCTGAAATTACAAAAGCAGACAAGCAAAGAGCCCGAGATGAATTACAAAAAATCCTTGACCAAATAAAAGCAGGTAAAAGCTTTGCTTCAATGGCTCGTTTAAATTCTGATGATACGGGAAGTGCTAATAAAGGAGGTGAAATCACTGCACGTAGAGGAATGATGGTTGCACCGTTCGAAGCAGCTGTTTTCAGTTTAAAAGAAGGTGAAGTTTCTGAAATTTTTGAATCAGAATATGGATACCACATTGTGAAATTGATTGAACGCAAAGGTGACAATTATCGTTGTGCCCATATTCTTAAAATTCCAACTTATACAACAGAAGCTTTAGAAGCTGCTGCGATGAAGTTGGATTCTTGTTACAAAAAATTATTAGCAAACGAAATCACTTGGGATGATGCGGTACTAAAATATTCAAATGATGAGAATACACGTCAAAACAGAGGAATTATTACAAATCCATACACAGGAGATCAAAAATGGGATGCCGCTGCTTTAAGTGAAATTGACAATCAAATTTATATCTTAACAGACAAATTGAAGCCCGGACAAATTACAGAACCAAACTTATATGTGGATATGATGACACGAAAAGAAGGGGTTCGTATCTTACGTGTAACAAATAGAACTCAGCCACATAAGGCTAATTTGAAAGAAGATTATGCCTTGATTCAAGCTGCAGCTGAAAGCATGAAACGTCAAGAAACTATTGACGAATGGACGAAGAAGAAAATCCGCTTGGCATACGTTAAAATCGGAGAAGAATTCAAAGGCTGTAATTTCAAACACGATTGGGAAATTAAATAGCAACATTTTTCGTAAGTTTGAGTTTCAAATTAAATTAAAACTGCTTTCATGTCAGACAAACTAGCCATTGATCAGTTAGTTCAACATTACAAAGAACTAAAAAACGAAATTCATAAAGTAATTGTAGGTCAAGACGAGGTCGTTGATCAAGTTTTAATCTCTATATTTTCGCGTGGACATTGTTTGTTAGTTGGTGTTCCTGGATTAGCAAAAACCTTATTGGTGAATACAATCGCACAAACTTTGGGATTGTCTTTTAACAGAATTCAGTTTACCCCCGACTTAATGCCTTCTGACATTGTCGGATCAGAAATCTTGGATGAAACAAGAAGTTTTAAATTTATTCAAGGTCCGATTTTCAATAACATTGTTCTAGCTGATGAGATCAACAGAACTCCTCCGAAAACGCAATCTGCTCTACTTGAAGCAATGCAGGAGCGTTGTGTTACAGCAGCTGGAAAAACTTACAAATTACCTGCACCATTCTTTGTTCTAGCTACTCAAAACCCAATTGAACAAGAAGGAACCTATCCATTACCAGAAGCTCAGTTAGACCGTTTTATCTTTAACATTTGGGTAGATTATCCAAGTTACTTGGAAGAACTAGCAATTGTGCGTGCTACAACGATGGATCAGCAAATTGAATTGAAACAAATTCTTTCGGCTGAACAAATCATCCAATATCAAGAGTTAATCAGACGTATTCCTGTTGCTGATAATGTTTTGGAATATGCTGTTAAACTAGTTGGAAAAACACGAATTAATTCGGAGTTTGCTACACAAATCACAAAAGATTATATAACGTGGGGAGCTGGACCGAGAGCATCGCAGTATTTAATTGTTGGTGCAAAATGTCACGCCGCATTAAATGGAAAATACTCTCCTGATATTGAAGATGTGAAAGCTGTAGCAAAACCAATCTTACGTCATCGACTGGTTCGTAATTATCGTGCAGAAGCTGAAGGATATTCAATGGAGCGCATCATCGAAGAATTATTGTAAAATCAACTTCGAGAAGATTTAATACTTCTATCTTTTTAGTATATTAGCCTTCTTTTAGATTATTGGACGAATCTGAAAGATTACTCTTACTAAAACAATGGCGCAGTTATGAATATCACTTCTTTGTTTCGAAAAAAGAATGTTAATGACATTTTAGCTAGTTCAACTTTAGAAAATGGCGGTCATTCTTTGGAGAGGCATTTGAAAGTGAAAGACCTTACTTCGCTTGGTATTGCTGCAATTATCGGAGCTGGAATCTTCACAACTATCGGTCAAGCAAGTGCCGATGGCGGTCCCGCAGTAGCTTTTCTATTCGTATTCACAGCCATCGCATGTGGATTTGCCGCTTTTGCTTATGCTGAGTTTGCTAGTGTTGTTCCTGTTTCTGGTAGTGCATACACGTATAGCTATGTTGCATTTGGGGAATTGTTTGCCTGGGTCATCGGTTGGGCACTCATCATGGAGTACGCCATAGGAAATATCACCGTCGCCATTGGTTGGAGTGGCTATTTTACCGAATTATTAGAAAGTCTGGGCGTTCATTTACCTGCTTGGACAACAATTGACTATATTTCAGCTTCCGACAGTTTCAAAGAGGCTTCTGCTTTAATTAGCTCGGGAAGCTCTGTAGAAAGTCTCTCAAAAAGCTTACAAGAGGGATATTTTGCATGGACAAATGCTCCTACTCTATTTGGCTTTCATCTTATAGCCGATTTACCTGCACTTTTAATTACCTTCCTCATAACTTGGTTGGTTTACCGTGGAATTAAAGAATCTAAGAATGCCAGCAACGCAATGGTGGTTATCAAAATTGCTGTTGTGTTACTCGTTATTGCTGTTGGTGCTTTTTACGTTGACACTGCAAACTGGGATCCTTTTGCTCCAAATGGTTTAGGCGGTGTATTAAAGGGTGTTTCTGCTGTTTTCTTTGCGTACATCGGTTTTGATGCCATCAGTACAACTGCGGAGGAATGTGAAAACCCACAACGCGATTTGCCGAAAGGGATGATGTGGGCAATTATTATTTGCACAATATTGTACATTTTAATTGCTTTGGTTTTAACTGGAATGGTTCATTACAGTGAATTAGCAGTAAATGATCCATTGGCTTTTGTATTTGAGAAATTAAATCTGAAATGGCTTTCTGGAATCATTGCTGTAAGTGCTGTAATTGCAATGGCAAGTGTCTTGTTGGTATTTCAAATTGGTCAACCACGTATTTGGATGAGCATGAGCCGTGATGGACTTTTACCAAAACAGTTTGCTAAAGTCCACCCCAAATACCACACACCTTCTTTCTCGACAATTGTTACTGGTTTAATCGTTGGTGGTGGAGCACTTTTCATGAATATGTCAACTGTGACAGATTTGTGTAGTATCGGAACCTTATTTGCATTTGTACTGGTTTGTGCTGGTGTTTTGCGTTTGGAAAGTCTGGGAATTGAACGAAAATTCAAAACACCTTATATCAACTCTCAAATTGTATTCCCATTGCTTGTTGTTTTAGCAATTACGTTGACATACATCTACAACAAAGATGTTTTGATAAACTTCGTTCTTTCGAGACCAGAAGTAGGAAGTGACCAATCAGCTTTAAACGTTTTTCTACACAATGTTCCAATGTGGTTGTTTGTTGTAATTACCGCAGTCTTATTGGTATTGTGTGTCCGAAAGAAATACTCGCTCATTCCAGTTTTGGGACTGGTTTGCTGTCTGTATATGATGTCGCAAATTGAATTAAAAAACTGGATTGGCTTTATGATTTGGTTGGTTATCGGTTTGGTTGTTTACTTCACTTACGGATATAAAAATAGTAAGTTAGCAAAGAGATAATTGATTCAATCAACGATATACTCATCTCAAGTATAGAAACTATTCTAAACACCTTTTATTCGAAGGTTTTACTTTGTCATTTTATTTGTACTGTTGACTTTTTGACCTCTGAATTTGCTGAGAAGGCAAAACCCGTTACTTGTACTTGCAATAAAAATCTAATCCGATTGCAATACGCAGCAAAGAATAATTAGCAACTAAAAAGCCTTCCCAAACAATTTGAGAAGGCTTTCTTTTATTCGATTAGATCTCTTATTTCACTAATGTCATTTCATCGATGATGTTTTGAGCTCCGTAAACTCTGTCAACCAACCACAAGATGTAGCGGATATCACAAGAAATTGTACGTTGTACATTATCTTCGAAGAAGATGTTTCCTGACATTGCTTCCCAGTTTCCGTCGAAAGCAGTTCCGATTAATTGTCCATCTGCATTGATAACTGGAGAACCAGAGTTACCTCCTGTAATATCGTTATTTGACAAAAAGTTTAAGACCACATATCCTCTATCTTTGTCGGCATATTGTCCCCAATCCTTTTTCAAATAAGTTTCACGAATTTTCTCATCAATGATAAATTCTGGATTTGTAGGGTCTTCTTTTGCAAACAATCCATCAAGACTTGTTACGTAATCGTAGCTAACTGCATCTTTCGGAGAATAAGGCAATACTTGTCCGTATGTCACACGCATTGTTGAGTTTGCATTTGGATAGAATTTCTTATTCGGTTGCATTTCTTGAATTCCTTTTGTAAACAAACGATTTCCCTTTTTCAACGCATCGTTTGCTTCTTGGATTTCTTTAGCTGACATTGCTTTATCATAAGCTCTTACAACATCTTCAATCAATACATACAACGGATCTTTATCTAAAGCTTTCACGGTTGGATTTGCTGCAAACGCATCGTATTTCGCTTTGTTAAAGAAAATTGATTTAGACTTAATTGAAGCAACGTACGCATTGATACCTTTTGTTCCTTTCGCAGCAATTTTCTTTGTCAATTCACCTTGTTGACTTACAGGAATGTCTTTTACGTACATTTTGAAAAGTTCACCAACGATATCTGCTTCTATTGACATATCCGCTTTATTGAAATATGCCGCTGCCGCTGCTTCACATGCTTTCAAAATCATTTTTGCACGTTCTTCATTACCTGCATTCAATGCATCTTTGTAAAGTTTGAAACGATAAGCTAAAACCGAAGCATCAACTGTCAATACAAATTCCGATTGATAAGCCTTAATCAACGCAACGCTTTCCAACGTTTTGAAACTATTTTCAATTGAAGGCAATACATTTTGATATTCAGCTTTACCTTGAGCAAATGCTTTAAATGCATTTTCTAACTCCTGTTTTTTGCTTACAACTTTGTTGTTTTTCACTTGTAAAATTTCACCTTGGAAGTTTTTCCAATAGTTAGCCACAGAAGCATAATTAGAAGAGTATTTCAAACGAACATCAACATCTTGATCCATGTATTTTTTCATTACGTCCATTTTGATAGCACGCAATTCAACTCTTTTTGGTTTTTCAATAGATACAGTTTGTTCAACTCCAAAAGAAGTCAAATAACGATCTGTTCTTCCTGGGAATCCCATTATCATTGCGAAGTCGTTTTCTTTCACACCTTTCAATGAAATTGGCAAATGATGACGTGGGGTCAATGGAACGTTGTCAGCAGAATAAGGAGCTGGTTTGTTATCCTTTCCTGCATAAATTCTAAACATAGAAAAATCTGCTGTGTGACGAGGCCACATCCAGTTGTCTGTATCACCACCAAATTTCCCTGCTGATTGTGGAGGAGTTCCAACCAAACGAACATCTAAGAATTTCTCTGTAACAAATAAATAAAACTCATTTCCATCAAAGAAATCTCTTACGAAAGCTTCGTAATGTGTTCCATTAGTAGCTTCCTTTGCCAATGCAACACCAATTTCTTGCGCTTTTGCAGCTCTTTCAGCTTCTGTCATGTTGTCGCGCAATTCCTTAACAATTTTAGATGTTACATCTTCGATACGCACAACAAATGTTGCAAATAAACTTGTCTTGATTTCTTCTTGGTAATTTTTAGCCCAGAATCCACTATCTAAATAGTTGTTTTTAGAAGATGAGGCTGCAGCAATTGCTTCATAACCACAGTGGTGGTTTGTTAAAATCAATCCATTTTTAGAAATAACCTCACCTGTACAATATCCGTTGAACGAGATAATTGCATCTTTCAAAGAAGAATTATTGATTGAATAGATCTCTTCAGCAGTCAAATTCAATCCATATTTCTTCATGTCATCATAATTTCTACCAAGTAGAAACGGTAACCACATACCTTCGTCAGCTTTCGCAAACATTGTCGTAAAGCTAACCAAAGCAGTAAGTAAAACTATTTTCACTTTTCTCATAACAGTTCTTTTATTTTTTTGGTTCCCAAATGTAGTCATTCTATCTTATAAAAGCCAATATTCAAGTTTGATTAATATTCAATAATCAAATACAAATATTCATGCTTTAGATACGTATGATAAAGATCAAATACACTTTTCTTAAAAAAATTAACTTTACATAAAAATCAACCAAGATGAAAAAACTCACTTCATTAACATTTCTATTAACACTAGCTATTTTCACTTGCGATGCTCAAACAAGTTCGGAACCAATTCTAGGCTCAAATCCTACAAGAAAAGTGAATACCATGTATGCTGAAATATTTGGTCAAGCATTGTATTACTCATTCAACTATGATCGTTTGCTTTTGCCAAACAACCGTTTTCCGGCAACCGTTTCCGCTGGTATAACTTTTTTACCTGTTCCTTCTTATATGACGGTTGTGGCTACTCCATTTTCGTTCAATGGTCTCATCGGAAAAGGGAGTCATCATTTGGAACTAGGAATTGGGATAACCCCTATGTATTTTAAAGAAAGAAACATTCAGGTAGGTGGTTCTTATATAGACGATAATGGAAACGTTACAATCTTTCATGACAAGGTTGGATACACGAATAATTTTTTCCTTTATGCTACACCCAAAATTGGATATCGTTTTCAACGACCTCAAGGTGGTTTTTTCGGTAAAATTACCCTCACACCACCAGTTGGAATTATCAGCCACTGGGGAGGAGTAAAAGAAAAGTTCTCGAAAGAAAGAATTGGTATGGGTGGTTACACAACCTATTTTAGAGAGGCTGCATTCTTTGATACTCCTATCATGCCATGGGCAGGAATCAGCTTCGGTTGGACTTTCTAAAAAATCATAATAAGTACAAATTCAAAGCCATGTCACATTTATTAGGCATGGCTTTTGTTTTATGAAAAATTCATTGTTATTAATTATCTCAATGAGTCGACAATAAAACACTTCTTTTTTCGATTTTTGAATTCGTGAAACTTTTAACAATCATATTGCTTTTTACAACCGTTGGATTTGGTCAAGTACTAGACAATTCAAAGGGTGAAGCTTTTACCAATAAACCTTTTTTCAATCAATCGTTTATTGCAAAAAACAAAATCAAATCCATTATCGGGCGTTTTAATTACAAAAAGTCGGGACAAGCAATGTATCCTACTCAGTACTACTATGTTTACAACTTCGATCGAAATGGACAATTGATCAGCACGTTTGAGACTAGAAAGGATGATGGAACAGCAGATACAACGTGGAATGAATACCGTTACAACGAAGCAGGTAGTTTGATTGAACTAAAACAAGGAACTAAACAGAGTAAGACGAGTACAATTTACCATTTGGATGATAAAAACCGTGTTATTTCCGAAGAATACACGACAGAAAGCATTGATACGACGGGCAAAAAAACTGTCATTTTGTTAAACAATGAAAGTTTCACGCATGAAACACATGGGTTGCAACAAAAAACAACCGTCAAAAACAGCTATGGTCTTCCTTACAAAACAATCATTTCTCAGTTTGATGAAAATGGTTACCTTTTGGAGAAAGAAGAACGATTTACTCGAACTTCCAACTTCAACAAATTGGTTTATACGTATAACGAGAAAGGACTATTAGCTGGAATTGCTACTTATCAAAAAGGAAAACCTGAACCAGTTGAAGAACTGAAATTTAACTACGATGAATTCGGAAACATTATTGAAAAACATCTGTACAAGGATGGTAAATTTCACACCGACACACAGATTGTCTATAACGATCAAACGAAGTTAATGACAGCAGTGATTATTCGAGATGTGGCAACCGATTTTATTATGATTATCCGATTCGGAGAATACGAATATTACGATTAACAATATATCCCTGAAACTTTTGTAAAAACTGTTTCTGCGTTTTGAAAAACAGCATTGATTTTCAGTGCACCTTCGTTGTTTTGAATACCCACTTTCACGGTAATTTCACCACAATTTTCAGGATTCATAATTGTCAAATATTTACAATTTGAAACAACCTGCATTTGAACGGTTTTACCTGCATAGATAGACAAAAGCTCTTTCAGTATTTCCAATTGAACAACTCCTGGAGTAATTGGATTTCCAGGAAAATGACCTTCAAAAATCTCATGATTTGCATTGATATTCAACTTCACTTCCAATTGATTATCTTCAACTGTAGTTTTTGTGATAGTATAAAAAGAGTCCTTCAAAAGCATTATTGTTCCGTAAATTTAGTATCAGCGATTGACTGATTGATTTTCAGATTCGTAAATGTATAAATGATTTTTTGATTTTTGCTTTCAAACATCCCCAATTCATCCAACAAACATGACTTTTTATCAAATAACAATTCAATTTTGCTGATGTATTTACTCATACGAGGAGTTTTTGGAGTTAAAATCAATTTATAGTTAGTGGCATTTTCTAGATAATTGATTGAAAAGTCCTTTTCATTCAAAAAATCACCAGAAAGCATAGAAATCATCATTCCTTGAATCTGTTTCACAACTTTCTGACTAGTCGGATTGGCATTCAATCTTCCTTTTTCGAACAGTTTAACCTTATCTCCGCTAATCAAGATCAGTTGCTGTGCAGTTGTATTTTCCCAACGAACTTTTTGATCTTTCTTGAAATAGAATTTCCCCTTTCCAATCTGAGCATCTTTAAACATATCAGAGTAAATTTTCTCTGAAAAATCAGCTGTGATACTAGACGTTTCTTTATGTTTTTTCTCGATTGCACTTTTAACAGCACCTTTATCAACTACAGTCTTAAATTCCTGAGCAGATACCGAAAAAGTCAACAACATTAAAAAGACAAAAAATAATCTCATGATATTATCGTTTTTAACTCCTTTGTATTGGCAAATTTGATACCACGTTTTTGAGATGCTACAATAAATTCCTCCAAAATTGCAATTGTTTGTGGTAAATTATCGTGAAAAAGAACAATATTTCCTGGTCTGACCTTTGATACAACACGCTGCAATAATTTTTCTTCGTCTTTGAAAACAGAATCAAAAGAACGGAGTGACCAACCAACAACACGTTTTTTCATCTTCTTAACGGCTCTTGCAATACGCGGGTTTGTATATCCAATAGGAGGTCTAAAAATAGTAGGAAAATCTCCTGTCACCTCATGAATTGTATTATCACACAATCCTATTTCTTTTTCGACATGCTCTTGACTGATTGCAGCAAACATCAATGGATGTGTCTGCGTATGATTTCCAAGTAAATGTCCCTGCGACAAGATTGTTTGAATCATTTCTGGGTTTTCGTTGACCTTATCTCCTATCACAAAGAAAATTGCGCCAACATTGTATTTTTCAAGAATCGCTAAAACTTTTGGAGTCAATTCAACATCAGGTCCGTCATCAAAAGTCAACAACACCTTGTCTGATTTCAAATGTGTTTTGATTTTCAGAAAATAATTCCGATTGGGCAAAATTACGCCTATCGTTAGAAAAACTAAAAACAACAAAGCTGATATCCCCAGCAAAATCCACATCATCGGTTGACCTTGAAAGATTGTGATAACCAAACAACAATTGAATAAAAAACCTAAAATATTTAGATGGTGACGTGTCATAAATGTAAAAATGTAAAAGCGTGTATTAACCTATCAGCGTCAATCCTAATTTGCCATTCATTTGATTGTTTACGATCAACACAAAATCATCTGAATGCTTCTGAAAATCATTAGCTAAATGGAGAGCAAATGCAGAAGAGGTATAATAAAGTCCCGTAAATTGCTCGTAATTGATCTGTTGCTTACCTAGTGTTAAGCTTAAATTATTTGACTGTAAAACCAAAGCCAATTGATCTGGATCTACATTATTTTTTTCTAAAAAATGTGCTATTTCACTATCTAAATCTGTACAACTGAATCGAATCTGGCAATCAATTATTTTTCTTCCTTCACCTTCGGGTTTCAAAACCAAAAACGTTGTTCCAGAAGTCAACGGCAATGCTGTTTGAATCATTTCTTCTTTCAATTGTTCCAAAAAATCAATTGCTTCATCAGCTGCTCCAACAAGCACATTTTTTTTCCCGTCATTCAAACAAATAACTCCATCAATCAATGCTGTTTCAAAAGACAATGAATTTTGTGTATGTGTCATGTTATACGCGTGATTCCCCAATGCCATTGAAATCGCACCTGCAATTGTGTTATGAGTTGACTGAATAAATGCTGTTGGTGAGAGTGTATCTCCTGTTGCTTGGATAAATGTTTGCAAAAATTTCTCTGTATCTTTTAAACACCCCAATGAAGTTCCAACACTAATTGAATCAAATGCTTCATCAGTTTTTAGGCTTTGTGCTGCTGTTAACGACATGCGCAAAACAGGGCTAAACCTTCTAAGCGATGCCGCTGGGATGTATTCTTTGTAATCTGGTGCCACAACCGCGCTACCTGCTTGTATTGGAATCAAATTCTCCCAAACATTGGACTTACCAAAACAATCTTGGTGATTAATCGATACAATTTTATGAATCACTGCTTTCATACTTCACCAAAAATTACAGTTGAATTATTTCCACCAAAGCCAAAGGAATTTGACAAAACATTGCGAATTTTATCCACTTTTGTTGTCCTAACCACTGGTTGCAACTTCGTTTCTTCGATCACATGTGAGTGATTTAAATTCGCAAATAGCGTATTATTCTGAATTGCTAACACACTAATTACCGCTTCAATTCCACCTGCTGCTGCAAGTGTATGACCAGTAAACGCTTTTGTTGAACTAAATGCTGGAATTTGATCTCCAAACACGTTAATGATTGCCTGAGATTCCGACAAATCATTGTTTGGAGTTGCTGTCCCATGCGCATTGATGTAATCAATATCCGAAGGTTGCAATTTAGCAACTTT
>DATGOZ010000096.1:0-3396 GCA_035305395.1 Taishania sp.
CCATATTCAGAGCGGAAAAGTATTTCAACAGAGCGAACCTTTGAGCAAGATACCTACGATGTCAATCAAATTAAAGTATTGATTGGTCGAATGGTTGAAAAATTGGGCTTTCAGTTGCGTCAAGGAAATTGGTTGGCTTCGTGTGTGGTTGTGAAAATTCGTTACAGTAATTTTGAAACAGAAACGAAGCAACAAAAGATTTATTACACCTCCAATGACCGTGTCATCATTGATATGGCAAGAGAATTGTTTGAAAAATTGTATACAAAAGGTTTGCCAATTCGCCTTGTTGGTATAGGTTTGACAGGGCTAGTCAAAGGGAATTATCAAATCAATTTATTTGAGGATTCTGCCGAACAAACCAACCTCTATCAAGCCATTGATGCAATTAAAAAGCGTTTTGGTCAAAATGCGATTAAAAGAGGAGGGGGATAAACTAAAAAGGAGGCCAATGACCTCCTTTACGATTATTTTTTAGTCTATTAAAATCCTTTTTGATCCAGGATTTTAGCCATTTCTTCTTGAATTTTTTTCGCTTCAATTCCTGCTTTCTCTGCAAAATCAGTTCCGTTTGAAGCATAAATGATTCCTCTTGAAGAATTAACCAATAAACCACAGTCTTGGTTCCAACCATAATTGGCAACATCTTCCAAAGATCCTCCTTGAGCACCAACTCCTGGTACTAAAAAGAAGTGATCTGGAACGATTTTGCGAACTTCACCAATTCCCTCAGCTCTTGTTGCACCAACAACATACATCATATTGTCGGGAGTTCCCCACTGAGCAGTTTTACGCAATACTTTTTTGTAAAGTTCTTCACCTTTTGTATCCGTTGTAAATTGAAAGTCGAGTGCACCAGCATTTGACGTCAATGCTAAAACGATTACCCATTTGTTTTCGAACTGCAAAAATGGCTTAACGCTATCTTCGCCCATGTATGGAGCAACAGTTACTGCGTCGCAATTCATTGTTTCGAAAAACGTTTTTGCGTAATAATTAGAAGTATTTCCAATATCTCCTCGTTTTGCATCAGCGATAATGAAACAATTTTCAGGAATGTATTCAATCGTTTTTTGTAATGATTCCCATCCTTTTACGCCATAACATTCATAGAATGCATTGTTTGGTTTGTACGCCACGCAATAATCCTTTGTTGCGTCGATGATTGCTTTGTTGAACTCGAAAATTGGATCTTCAGTATCTAATAAATGAGCAGGAATTTTTGATAAGTCGGTGTCCAATCCAACACACAAAAAAGATCTTTTTGATTTGATTTGTTCAATTATTTGTTTCCTGTTCATACTAATTCGTTTAAGTCTGCAAATATAGTAACAGTTTCTTGATTTGCGAATTTTGAAAACTTAGCTAGAATTACATTTCTTTTTTTGGGAAATAAAATTCGAAAACACACTTCACTTTTTACTTTCAGAATGAACTTATTTTAATTAAATTTGTTGCTTTCATCAAAATCAAGAAAGTAAACAAATGAGTCAAGAAATAGAACAAATAGACTGCTTAATTATCGGTTCAGGACCAGCAGGATATACAGCTGCAATTTATGCTGCACGTGCAGATATGAAGCCTGTTTTGTACCAAGGTATGCAACCAGGAGGGCAGTTGACAACAACAAACGAAGTTGAAAATTTCCCAGGTTATCCAGATGGAATTACTGGGCCAGAGATGATGCTGCAATTAGAAGCGCAAGCGAAGCGTTTTAAAGCAGATATTCGTTTTGGATATATCACAAAAGTTGATTTCTCAGGTCCAATTCACAAAGCGTGGACGGAATCAGGTCATGAAATTCATGCAAGAACAGTGATTATTTCAACTGGAGCTTCAGCTAAATATTTAGGTTTGGAAAGCGAACAAAAATATTTGCAAATGGGTGGAGGTGTATCTGCTTGTGCTGTTTGTGATGGTTTTTTCTATCGTGGGCAAGAAACAGTTATCGTTGGAGCAGGTGATTCAGCTTGTGAAGAAGCACATTATCTTTCGAAATTATGTTCAAAAGTAACAATGTTGGTGCGACGAGATGAATTCCGTGCTTCAAAAATCATGGCTGATCGTGTTAAAAACACGCCGAATATTGAAATTTTGTTCAACACAGAAACAGAAGAAGTTTTGGGTGATGGGCAAGGTGTAACAGGTGTTCGAGTAAGAAACAACGTTACGGGTGAGGTAAAAGAAATTCCATGTACAGGTTTCTTCGTTGCAATTGGTCACCAACCCAATACAGAAATTTTTAAGGATTACATCAACCTTGATGAGACAGGTTACGTTATTTATGAAAAGCCAGGTACAACATTGACAAATGTTCCGGGAGTATTTGTAGCAGGAGATGCGGCTGATAGAAATTATCGTCAAGCAATTACTGCGGCAGGTACAGGTTGTATGGCTGCATTGGATGCAGAACGTTACCTTGCTTCGTTAGAACACTAAGGATGAAAAACCTTCGTTTTGTAATCACATAACGAATTTAGGATTGGCTTTCCTGTCGCTTGTGGCATGGATAGTTTCCAAGTTTTTGATAATCAATTTGAAGGTGAGTGAGAAATATGAAGAATTTGATTTTTCAGCAGATATTTCCAAAGCTGAAAAATTAGGTGAAATTAGCCTCGTATTTTTCTTAATTTTGGCAGTAATTTTTTTGGAGTTTTAATAGTTCCAAAAAGTAGATAACAACATATCAACAAAATAACAAAAACTATGTTTGACGGAAACGAATTTAAGAAGTACGCAACAAAGCATATGGGATTAAACTCAATGCACGTTGCGAATTATATTGAGTCATCATTGACTCCCTATATCATTGAAGAGCGTCCTTTGAATATGACTCAAATGGATGTTTTCTCACGTTTGATGATGGATCGCATCATTTTCTTAGGAACAGGAATTAATGATCAAGTTGCGAATATCATCAATGCGCAATTGTTGTTCTTGGAATCTGTGGATCCTAAGAAAGATATTCAAATTTATTTGAATTCACCTGGTGGATCAGTTTATGCAGGTTTGGGAATTTACGACACAATGCAGTACATACGTCCTGACGTGGCTACAATATGTACAGGAATGGCTGCTTCTATGGGGGCTGTGTTGATGTGTGCAGGAGCTGAAGGTAAACGTTCTGCATTGAAGCATGCGCGTGTGATGATTCATCAACCATTAGGAGGTGCACAAGGTCAAGCTTCAGATATCGAGATTACTGCTCGTGAAATCCAAAAGTTGAAAAAAGAATTGTATGAGATTATTGCTCATCATTCTAAACAACCTTATGAAAAGGTTTGGGAGGATTCTGACAGAGACTATTGGATGACTGCAGAGGAAGCGAAAGCTTATGGAATGGTTGACGAAGTGTTGGTTAGAAATCCAAAATAGAAAATAATAAAAATGCAGCTG
>DATGOZ010000097.1:0-2498 GCA_035305395.1 Taishania sp.
AGTGTATCACGCTTTTGATTTGATAAAGAACAACTTCTTACTTAACTACAACTTAATTCTAAAACACAAACGGAATCATCGTCCTGACGTGTTTCGGAAAATCTGAGAAAGTTTCTCGATACCATTTCAATGTCACTAAACTGCGAGCAAACAAATACGCGATAATCATTCCTAACACAAGCAAAGTACCTAAATGACGAGAAAATAAAAAGATTCCGACCCATGTGAAAATCTCAAACAGGTAATGTGGACAAACCACATAGTTGAATAATCCTCCTTTGGGGATGAAGTATTCAAGCGAATCTTTTCTCAAATCTGCCAGAATTTTGTGGTGAATGAAATTTCCGATATTGCCTATAAAGTAGAAAACAAATCCGAGCATGAACCAAATATCAATGGGATGGAGAGGTGTACGATTCAAGTAACCAATAAAAAATGAAGCAGAAGAATAAAAGAAAGCGATTGAAATCGTAGCACTTAATTTGGCTGCCCCTGAATATTTATGTAGAAAGAGTGATTCCAAAACCCGTTTCATAAAATGTAAAGCAACTGAGGTAAGGACAATCCATTGAATCAAGTTTGCATTTGCTACATAATTTCTGGCTGAAAAATACAAAGCGATGATTGGCGAAGCATATAAAATAAACATCCCCAAACGCGCTGGGGTTTCAGCACTAGGGCGGAATTTGTTATATTTTAATAACCCACTGCCAAAGTAAATGGCAGGGGATGTGAGTAGCACAACGAGTAATAGGATGCTATAAAAAATAATATTGAAATCTGTCCATGCGGGGAAAATCATAACGAGTCAATTATAATGTCATCGAGTGATGCACTTATTAAAGGAGAAAACATGACCTACAAAAATATTTTGACAGAAATACGCGGGAAAGTTGGTCTAATTCAATTGAATCGCCCGCAAGCTATGAATGCGTTTAATCGAGCCATGATTGCTGAAGTGTTTGAAGCACTTGAAGCATTTGATAAAAATGAAGCTGTTTTTGCAATTGTTGTTACAGGGAATGAAAAGGCATTTGCTGCGGGTGCAGATATTAAAGAAATGGCTGAGCAATCTTATGTTGAAATGTCCACAAATGGTTATGTTGAAACTTGGGATAAGATTCTGAATATCAAAAAGCCTGTCATTGCGGCAGTATCTGGTTGGGCATTAGGTGGCGGATGCGAATTTGCCCTCTCTTGTGACATGATTATTGCAAGTGAATCTGCCAAGCTTGGTCAGCCAGAAATTACCATTGGCGTCATTCCTGGGGCAGGTGGTACACAAAGGCTTGCTCGCGTGCTTGGAAAATATTTGACAATGGAAATGGTGATTAACAATCGCACCCTCTCTGCGAGTGAAGCATTGCAATTTGGTTTGGTGAATCGTGTTGTCCCGGTAGAGGGTTATTTAGATACAGCGATTGCATTTGCAGAAGAGATTGCATCACGTGCACCTATTGCTGTTCGTATGGCGAAGGATGCAGTCAATGCCGCATTTGAAACTACTTTAACGGAAGGCTTGAAGGTGGAGAAAAGAAATTTTTATCCGTTGTTTGCAACAGAAGATCAAAAAGAAGGGATGAAAGCGTTTGTGGAAAAGCGAAAAGCGGATTGGAAAGGGAAGTAGTTATTTAATCAGCTAACTTAATGGCTTACTAATTAGAGGAGACAATCATCTTAAAAGTGATTGTCTCCTCTTTATTAAAAAACCAAATCATACCGATAAAACTGTTCATCACGAACCCAGCCACATTTTTCGTACAACTTTTGAGCGGGGATATTATCTGTCGCAGTTCGCAGAAATAATCCACGTGCATTGGTTTCTTTGGCAAATTCTTCGGCATTGTGCATCAGGGCTTCACCAACTCCCATTTTGCGAGCTGATGAATCTACATATAAATCATTCAACAGCCACAAAGGTTTCAAAGCTACCGAAGCAAACAATGGATATAACTGTACAAACCCAATCCCTGTTTCATTTTCTAACGCCAGAAAAATCACTGATTCGTTTTTGGATAATCTATCAAGAATAAATTGGCGTGAAGCTTCAATATTCGATTCGGCTTTATAAAATTGACGGTATAAATCAAAAAGTGGAGTGATTAAATCTGTATGTTCAACGTTTGCGCGGATGATATTCATAATGCTATTATACAAGACCTCCGAATTCTAAAAGAACTCGGAGGTCTGATGGTTTATTGATATGTGATCTCTTCCACCCGCCACGTTTCTTCGTCCAATAATTTTTTCAGGCGGTCGAGTAATTCAGGACAAATGCGCGTGCTATCGTTCGGGAAATCAATCAAATGCCCTTTGCCGTTTTCAAAAATTTGAAAACTAAATTTATCGCCCCCATGATACGAAATCAACGTACCATACAAAGTTTTGATGCGACGTTTATCACGTTCGCGGTCGCCAGTTGAACGCAATGTAATGGTGATTTGTTGGGGTGGATGTTCTTTGTCTTTACTTTCCTTCGCAAGTGGAACATATAAAGA
>DATGOZ010000098.1:0-9398 GCA_035305395.1 Taishania sp.
ATATGACTCAATTCGTCGTAAATACTTTTCGGAGCCTGATATGGTGTGTGTGGTGCAGTGATTGGCAGATAAACAAAAAATGGCTGATTGGAAGTTGATGAAATAAATTGTTTCGCTCGATTGAAAAACGCATAGGTGATGTATTCTTTTTCATCAATTTCAATTTCATTTTCACGGATAGCACAAGCTCCTTTTCGTCCACCTTTCCAAATAACTTTATCGGTAAATTCGTCTATTCGAGCATTCACAATTGTTTTGTCCTTCGGATTAGCAAATAAGGTATAAGCTTCATAGCACCCATAACGGTAATCAAAACCAAAATTTTTCGGAAGTAATGGTTCATCATAACCTAAATGCCATTTACCCGTCCATGCAGTTCGATAGCCATTTTTTTTCAATAACTCTGAAATGAGGATTTCCGAATTGGGTATTCCTTTGTTTTTCTCATCTTTCGATGGATATTTGGCAAAATCTTCTGGGTTCAGATAACTTGTATTAATTAATTTTTTGAATGCCCATAATTCAAATTTATTTTTCGGATAACGCGGGTGTGGTTGCAGATGGTAACCGAATCGCTGTTGATACCTACCCGTCATAAATCCTGCTCGTGAAGGACTACAAACAGAAGCAGTTGCATAACCACTATTAAACAAAACTCCTTCACTTGCCAATTGGTCGATATGTGGTGTTTTGATGTAAGGATTTCCATAAATAGACAAATCGTATTTACCCAAATCATCTGCAACAATCAGAATGATGTTTTTATTATCCGTTTTAGGAGAAGTTACCTGTTCTAAAAATTCTTTTTTTCCATTCAACAAAACAGTATCCACGGGGACAGGAGGATAATACTTTTCTTTTTGAGTGAAACTGTTTCCGCAAAGAACAAAAGAAATACAGAATAAAATTTGCTTCATTTTGATTTCAATATACAAGGGTGTAAATCTAATCAAAATTACAAGTCAAACATCAGGTAATGAATATATAACAAAAAAATAGACGACTAGACAGTTAGATGATTAGACACTTGTTTTCCCCCTTGAGGGGGAACTTTTAAATGTAAATTGTCAGACTGAGCTTGTCTAAGTCAATCTACAATCTGTAATTTTCCGATTTTCATCGCCGTATATAGCTGAGAGTCTAATTATGAAGTACGAGGTGTGAATTGGAAATAGAAATTCTTTAAAACTCACGAAATCTTAAAATCTCTTCAAACTTTGAGTGAATCCTTGACGAAATCTGCGTTTAGATTTTTACCACTATGAACACGTTATGACTGTGAAGCTAATTTTAATCTTCAATTATTCAATTTTCAATTCTCAAATAGTTACCTTTGCAAAACATTAAAAAATCGCAATGAAAATTTACAATAATATCCTTGAAACAATTGGGAATACGCCTCTTGTGAAGTTGAATAAAGTTACCAAGGGAGTTAAAGCAACTGTGTTAGCAAAAGTTGAAACAACGAATCCTGGAAACTCAGTGAAAGACAGAATGGCAGTTAAAATGATTGAAGATGCTGAGAAGGCAGGTTTAATCAAACCAGGAGGCACAATCATCGAAGGAACTTCGGGAAATACAGGAATGGGGTTGGCTTTGGCATGTATCATCAAAGGATATAAACTTATTTGTGTATTGAATGATAAGCAGTCAAAAGAAAAGATGGATATCTTGAGAGCTGTGGGTGCTGAAGTTGTTGTTTGTCCAACGGCTGTTGAACCGTCTGATCCTCGTTCTTATTATTCTGTATCACGTCGCTTGGCACAAGAAACACCAAATTCTTGGTATGTGAACCAATACGATAACTTGTCAAACCGTGAGGCACATTATGAATCAACTGGACCTGAGATTTGGGAACAAACAGAAGGGAGAATTACTCACTTCGTAGTTGGAGTTGGAACAGGAGGTACAATTTCAGGTGTTGGAAAATATTTGAAAGAGAAAAATCCAAATATTAAGATTTGGGGTATTGATACTTATGGTTCTGTTTTCAAAAAATACAAGGAAACTGGAATCTTTGATGAAAATGAAATTTATCCATATATCACCGAAGGTATTGGAGAAGATATCTTGCCTGCAAATGTGGACTTTGATGTAATCGATCACTTTGAAAAGGTTACAGATAAAGATGCGGCTAATTATACTAGGAGATTAGCTAGAGAAGAAGGTATTTTTGTCGGAAACTCAGCTGGTGCAGCTATCGGAGGGTTACTTCAAATGAAAGATGAGTTAACCGAAGATGATGTTGTGGTTGTTTTGTTCCACGACCATGGTTCTCGTTACGTAGGAAAAATTTTCAACGATGATTGGATGCGTGAAAGAGGATTCTTGGAAGAAGATATCAAAACTGCTGGAGACTTAATTGCGAAGCACGAAGACAAACCGTTGGTAACACTTTATTCTGAGGAGTTAGTTCAACATGCAATTGCAAGCATACGCAAATATGGAATTTCTCAAATTCCAGTATTGAAAGATGGAAAATTTGCAGGTTCAATTGATGAGAGTAAATTATTCTCGTTATTGGTTGATAATCCTGAATTGCGTACAGCTTCAATTTCTTCTGTAATGAATGAACCATTCCCAATTGTGAAAGAAAATGCATCGTTGGAAGAAGTTTCTCGCTTGATTAACAAAGATACAAGTGCTGTTTTAGTGGAAAAAAATGATGGTAAATTCCATATTATTACCAAGTTTGATATCATTTCTGCGTTGAGCTAAAATGACTGAATACATTGATCAAATGAAACGTACAATCCGACTGGATTCTTCTCCACGTCGGATTGTTTCTTTAGTACCCTCCCAAACGGAGTTGTTATATGACTTGAACTTAGGTCAAGAAGTTGTTGGCATCACAAAATTTTGTATCCATCCAGAAGTCTGGTTTCGCTCGAAAGAACGTGTTGGAGGTACAAAAAAAGTTGATATCGAAAAAGTAAAACAACTACAACCGGATTTAATCATAGGTAATAAAGAGGAGAACACGCGAGAAGACATTGAGTTACTTGAACGTGTTGCGCCTGTTTGGATGAGTGATATTTTTACGTTGGAAGATTCACTTGATATGATAGTGCAAGTTGGACAAATCACGAATCGAGTTGATGAAGCAATTGAAATTCATAATTCTATTGTAGCAGAGTTTGAAAAATTAGAAACACAAGTTGGTAATCAATACTTTTCTTGCCTCTATTTCATGTGGAAAGATCCTTATTTTACAGTTGGATCAAATACATTTATTGATGATATGATTCAACGAATAGGAGGAAAGAATCTACAACAACAAGCACGTTATCCGATTTATGAGTTCAATGATAACGATCAACCAGACGTAGTTTTCTTGAGTACAGAGCCATATCCGTTTGCAAGTGAACATGTCGCGTTTTTTCAGCGAAAATTTCCGAATGCGAAAGTGGTCTTGGTAGATGGTGAAATGTTTAGCTGGTATGGATCAAGACTTCAAAAAGTACCAAGCTATTTTTTGAATCTGTTACGCGAAATTAAGTAACAACAATTTTCATTTGACACGTCAAAAGCGTTTCTTCATTGCAATAAGCCGTTCCCTCCACTAAATGAATATTGTCAAAAGAACTGACAACATTGATTTTGGTGCGAATCGTGTCACCCAGCTTTGCTTTTTTGTGATTTTCAACCTTTGTTACGGCACCAATAAACCCTAATCCACCTGCTGCACCTCCTTTTTGACTTCCTAAATAACCAAATCCAGCAGCGCAAGTTTGAGCAATGTTTTCAATCAAAGCAGATTCAGATAATTTTTCATGCTCTAAAAAGATGTTTGAAGGTGCAATTTTGAATTCGGATTGAAATGCATCGTCACTCGCTTCCATCAATGAATCAATCATAACGAAAGGTTTTCTTTGTGGAATGAATTGAAGTATGTTTTCTTGTGATATAAGCATGGTTTCTAGTTAAAATCGAATGAACAAATATAAAATAATATTAGTTTTGAGGAGAATAAAAAAGGGAAATTTCAAACCTTTAAAAAAATGTTAAATAAGTAATAATTTTAAGTATATTTACGACCTGCTAAACGGCTTATGAATATGAAAAAAACACTTTTGATCTTTTCTTTGCTTTTTAATTTAACTCTTCAAGCACAGACAGTCACACTCTATTCGAATAACTTTGAGGGGAGTACTCCAATTACACTTGGAACATCAACTACCAATTCATGGAAAATAGCTTCTTGTGCTGGTAACGGTACTAGTGAAACGGGTACAAATGCACTCTACGTGTCGAAAGGAGGAGTGAATCCTGGGTGTGATTCAGATGGTGAAGACCAATATGCGTTTGATCCAGCTCAGCCAAGCTCGATAGAGTGGATTGATGCATATACACAAATTGTTGGTGAATGTACAAATTCACATGTGATTTCATTTGATTACAAATTCAATCCAACAAACAGCAATAACGTCGCTTGTGTGGTTTATAGTTTGGATGGGGATTTTTTTCAAGGATTTGATACACTTGAATTGAGTTCTGATTGGAGAAATTACTCAGTAACATTACCTTTCAATACGAATAATACAAACTTCTATGTAGGATTTAGATTTCAATATAGAGATGCTGATAACGGAGGACTTGGTTTAGCTGTAGATAATGTACAGGTTACAGGGAAGCCATCATTGGCAAATATTCCGCAAGACACAATTCATTTGTGTGGTGAAACGACCTATTATCCAATTGAAGCAGATCCATACGTAAATGGAGTAGGAACATGGACTATTATTAGTGGTATGGGATTGTTGAGTAATTCATCAGCAAATCCAACTGCGCTAAATAGCATGCAACCTGGGACAACGGTTGTTGTTTGGAGTGTTGAATCTGCTGTATGTGGAAATACTTCAGACACGTTGGTAGTTATTAACGGACTGGCTCCATCTCCTGCGAATGTGATGGATACGTTTTATGCGTGTTCAATTGATCCATTGAATATTTCTACTGCAACTCCAATGGCTGGTACAGGAATGTGGTCTTCACCTCAAGGAGCAGTCTTTGCTGATCCATTGAGCCCAGCAACTACGGTTTTGACCTTACCTACTGGGTGGTCTGAACTTATTTGGACTATTTCTTCTCCTGGTTGTCCATCAACAGCAGATACAATGCATGTTTTCAAGACTGGAGCGCAAAAGATCTTACAGTCTGATACAACTTTCTGTTACGGAACAGACCCAACATTGGTGATATATGCTACACCAACAGATTCAGATCAAACAATCAGTTGGATGTTTGCGGAAGGTAATGCAACTGTATTGAGTATTGATTCTAATTCAATTGAGATAAAAGATATTCAAATGGGTGCAAATAGATTGATTTACACGGTCGATCACCCATTATGTCCAACAGAAGTTGATACACTTTTGATTCAAGTTACTCCATGTGGAGATTTTGAACCAATATTCCCTACTGTTATCACACCAAATGGAGACGGGAAGAATGATGTATTTGTTGTCCATAACTTGGAAAAATTATATCCATCTTGTAATATGACGATTTATAACCGTTACGGTACTGTTGTGTTTGAATCGACAGGTTATGTTACACCGTGGGACGGGACTAGAAATGGTGAAAAGTTGCCAATGGGAACTTACTTCTTCAAATTGGAATTGAATGATAGCGAAAACACAATTTACAATGGTCCAATAAGCATCATTCATTAAGAATTTTAAAGAACTTGAATTATGAAAACATTACTATATAGTGCTTTATTTTTTGTAACGGGTTATGTTGTAGCACAGCAAGAATCTCATTTTGCTTCAACGTTTAATAATCCATATGTCTACAATCCTGCTGCTGGAGGGTTGGCAAACGTTGCTCAAGTTGATTTGATTACTCGTTTTCAATGGGTAGGAGCCGGAGGTGGACCGAAAACAATTCTATTAAGTGGTCATAGTGTTTTAGGTGTTGGTAACAGTGCTACGATGGACAAATATGATACAAAAGGAAAATTCATGCAGGCCTTACCAACAGTATCGACTGGTACGTTGAAACATGTTGTCGGTGGTAAAATCATGAGTGATGAGATTGGTGTATTCAACAAAGTTGCAGCTTACGGGAGTTATGCTATACACTTACCTGTTGTTAAAGATTTCAATTTAGGAGTAGGCATTGGGTTGGGATGGAGTAATTACCGCATTAATGCTAATCGTGTTGTATTGCATGATTCAAATGATGATACCTATCTTTCAGCGTTAACAAATACGACTCAACAACACTTTTTTGATGCGAATGTAGGTTTGGTATTCTACGGAAAAGGATTGATGTTTGGAGCTAGTGCGAATCAGGTTTTTGGAAATAAAGCTCGTTTCAAAGGGAAGAATGTTGATGTTTCTACTCAAAGTTCTTACGTTAGAAACTATATCTTGAACTTAGCTTATGGTATTAAATTTGGAAAGAGCGTATTAGAACCTGGTGTTATAGCTCATTTTACAACTGGAGCACCGTCAAAATTTGATTTTGGAGCACGCTTTATCTACAATAATGCAACTTGGTTAGGAGTTTACGGTAGAACAAGTAGTAATATCGTATTCCAATTTGGTACTACATTGGTTGAAAACTTATATCTAAGTTATGCATACGAATTATCTGTTGGAAGAATAAGTAATGCTGCAACAGGTTCACACGAAGTTCAATTGGGAATCTTCTTGGGTAAGAGAACGCCTAAAGCAAAAGTTAGTGCTGATGTTGATAAAGGTTCGAAGAAATCAAAATCTCAATAACGATTACATTCGTTTTATCGAATGTAGTTTGTGTGTATGATATTCTCTTGAAAAATGAATTATTCCATGCTGGTCGTAACTGTCGATTCTGACTTGTCCGCTGGCATGGATTATTTCTTCTTGGTTGAGTGCAATTCCAACGTGAATAATTCTATCATCTTGATTTTTGAAAAATAGTACATCTCCAGGTAAACGATCTTCAAATTCTATTGCTGTTCCAAAGTCAACTTGTTGAGAAGCGTCTCTAGGTAAATTGATATCTAGAAAACGAAAGACCATTTGTGTTAGTCCTGAACAATCAATTCCAAACGGAGTCTTTCCTCCCCAAAGGTAAGGAGCGTTTAAATATGTTTTAACAACACTTAGGATGTCGCTTTGATTGTAGAATTCAGGATCTCCAATAAGTGCAAATTCATCATTTCCGATTGAAAATGATTCTTTCACTCCGTAAGGTAAAAATGAACCCTTAAAGATTTGTTGCTTTCCCCAAGGAGTTTGAATTTCTTGGATGAGGTTGTGTTGATAGGAAATTCCGTCTAGCCAACGATTAACTTCCTTTTTCGTCAGTTTTCGGATTTGTTTTGGATCAACCCATCCCAAATAATTGTCGTTGTAGGTTCTAATTTTCCACCACTTTTCTTCTTGTTCTAAAATTTCGACGACTTCACCAAAAAAAAGTTGTGTGACCATTTCACTTGCATCTCTTGCTTCACTTCGAACAGGGGAAATAGAAACTTTGCAGTAGCCAAAATTTGAACTCATTGTTTCGGAAAATTAGGGTGATTCATCAAATTCTTGATTTGTTGAATGTGACGCTGATTGTGATAAATGACATATAATAGTGCGTCTCCAAATCGAAATTTGACAACCATTGTATTTAGAATCGTAATTTTTGCTTTACGTATGTTGATTGTTTTAGCGCGATTTAAGATGTTTATCAAGTCTTTTTGACTAGCTAAAAAATCTACAAGAATATTGTCAGAAACGATAGAAGTAACGATAAGTGGGTCATACATGCGCTGCGCTTTCATTTTTCGCTTAACGTTATTCAACGCTCCCAACTTCATTGAACTCCACATACTTTTCCCAAGTGGTGAAGAAAGAAACGTTTCTCTTGGGGAACGATAAATTGTTGTGTCAATTTTCTTTGAAAAAGCAGAATGGTAATATTTTGCAAATTCATTAAGATGTGCAATAACTTCGTTGATATTCCACATAGTTGATCGAGGTTTCCAATTCAATTGATTAGAAGAAAGTTTCGATAAATCGTTTTCCAAAAACGAAATAGTTGAATTGGTAATTGTCTCTAGTTCATGAAATAGCGATTCCGTTGTCATGCAGTCTCATCTTTTAACGCATAAAAGTAATAAAAACTTTCGTGTCATCAGTGGATTTTTTCAAAGACTGTCAGAAGCGTTTATTTTCTTTTTCAATTCCTTTCACTACTTTTGCTGATATAACAGACAAATTTTGCTTTATGTTTTTGACCATCGTGGGAGCTTTTAAAATGGTATTGATGCTTATTGGAGGATTCATTGTTCTTAGGTTTGTAGGACAATTGATGTCAGCTAAACGCAATATGGAACACGAGCGTCAACTAAATGAGGAGAGTCGTCGTTTTGAAAAAGAGAAAGCTGAAAAACTGAAAACTTTTGGAAAGACAACGGTTCTAAAAGATAAGGCAAAAACTACTAATACGCAAGATGCAGATTTTGAAATAATCGAATAGTCTTTGGTGTTTTAACCTTTGTTAAGATATAATCTCACGTGTTTTATCGATATTAAATTATTTTTGAATTCAAATCGTATCATATGCTGTCTAAAGAGCAACAGAAAGAAAAGAATAGTATTTTTTGGGGTGGATTTAAAGAAGCCATCAGGAAAAATATGTCTGTTACTGGACGCAGAGTAAATTGGTTGAATTATCCTACCGAAGCTAAAGAGTTATATGTAAGATTGGCAGCTGACAGTCGCTCTTGTTCTTTTAATTTTGATATTCAATGTAAGGATGATGGGGTTCGAGAAGTTATTTGGGAACAAATGGGGGAGTTGAAAGCTGTGTTGCTGGCCGAAATGAAGGATGAGGGAGATTGGATTGAAAACTTTTACACTCCAGAAGGTTTGACGATTTCTCGAATTTCTTGGAGTCGAACAGATTTGAACTATTTTAAAGAAGAGGATATTCCTCAGATATATGCGTTTTTAAAAGAAAAATCACTTGCATTTGATCGTTTTTATCAAGAATACAAGGATATCTTGATACAATTATTGGACTAACGATTGTCAAGAGTGAACAATTATGTAATTTTGAATCATGAAAAATATTTATACTATCGTTGCAGGAATGTTATTTGCTTCAATTCAATTTGGAGCAATATCTCAAACAGTTGTTGTCGACGAGAAATTTGATAATGGAATTCCCTCAAACTATATATTGTATAACGAAGATGGGTATACACCACATGCTGATGTTAGTGAATACACAAATGCGTGGATAGCGAAAGTAGATCCTGAAGATAGTACAAACATGACAGCTTCGTCAACGTCGTATTTTGATTCTCCTGGAATTGCCAATCGTTGGATGGTTGTCCCTGGGGTTGAATTAGGTGCATATGGTAATACGTTGTCTTGGGTTGGAAAGTCACAAGATGCTTCTTTTTCGGA
>DATGOZ010000099.1:0-2608 GCA_035305395.1 Taishania sp.
AAAACATTGTATTATTCATTTGGAAATTCTATATTTGATAAAACAGACCGATTTTCAGTGAGTTATCTCGAAGGAAATTATTTTTTTGTAGAAAACGACAAATTGATGATTTTTTCGGGAATTCAGGCACGAAATTTGTATGATTACACTTCTAGAAATCAAGCATTGGTTGATATTTTAGATCGTAATCGTTCACAAGTAAGTTTGTACGAAAAACGACTGAAAGCTATTATACAGCGATATAATCATGATTTGATTCGTAACAAAACGATAGCAGTCAAATGAGAACAAGAATAAGATTCATAATTAATCCGATTTCTGGAGTAGGAAAAAAGGGTATTATTCCTGGGTTAATCGAACGCCATTTGGATATGGATAAGTTTGATTACGACATCGTGTTTACTGAATATCGTAAGCATGCGAAGGAAATCGCTTATCAATCTACAAAAGAACATATCGACATCGTTTGTGCGGTGGGGGGAGATGGATCTGTACATGAGGTTGGAACTGCGTTAATTGGAACAAAAACGAAATTGGCAATCATTCCAACAGGTTCTGGAAATGGTTTAGCTCGTCACTTGAATATTCCGTTGAACGTTGAAAAAGCAATTCAAAACATCAACGAAATGAACGTGATGCAAATGGATACAGTTTTAGTAAATGATAAACCATTTTTGAATGCTGGAGGTTATGGATTTGACGCGTTGATTGCTAAGAAATTTGACGAAGGGAAAAAACGAGGATTTATTACCTATATTAAATTGGTGTTGCGTGAATTCTTAAAATACAATCCAGTAAATGTTTCAGTAGATGTAAACGGACAGGTTAAAACGATGCCTGTGATGCTTTGCACGATAGCCAATGCTTCTGAATTTGGGAACGGATTCTGTGTTTCACCAAAATCGGATGTTACTGACGGAAAAATTGAATTGTTTTTGTTGAAACCGTTCAGAATTTGGTCGCTTCCATTATTGGCATTCCAATTTTTTAGACGAAAGACAGATAAATCGAAGTTTGCTGAAATCATCAGTTTTGAGAAGGCTCGCATCAGTTTGTCGAAAAGTATTGCGCACTACGATGGAGAACCTTTCGATGTGAGAAATGAGTTAAATGTGCAAGTTGTTCCAAGAAGTTTGCATATTTTAGCTGGAAAAAATACACGTTAACATGATACCATTTATACAGCCCAATTTAGAGACTTTTTTGTCTTATCTCAATAAATTAGAACCAACAACAGCTCCTCAGTGGGGGACAATGAATGCGCAACGCATGGTTGAACACCTGAGTGAAGTTTTACAAATGTCAATCGGAAACGGTCCTAAAGCTGAATTGTTGATTCCAGCAGATAAAATCGAGAAGATGCAAGCGATTTTGGAATCGGATACGCCTATGCCAAAAGATTTCAAAGCTCCATTTGCCCCTGAAGAATATACCTTACGTAACGAAGAATTGGAATTGGCGATTGATGAGTTTGTAGATAGTTGGTTGGCATTTGAGGAATATTACGAAGAAGATCCTGAGCGAGTAGTATTACACCCGTTTTATGGAGATTTGAACGGGAAACAGTGGTATCGTTTACATTCGAAACATTTCACGCACCATTTCGAACAATTCAATTTGTTGTAAGAAAGGAATTTGTTTGATTGTCAAACAGAATCAATTGAAGTCGAAAAACACCGTTATTATTTTTAGATCAAATTATTCCCAATAAAAAAAAGCGAGACTTACATCTCGCTTTCCTTATATCAATTCGGTTGAATTATTTCTTTGTGAATTTGTGTACACTTTTAGTTGTATCGTTAATCAAGTGTAAGAAGTAAATTCCTTCTTTCAAATCAGCAATGTTGATAATTTCATCTGCTGCTTGAATGTCATTAGACATAATCAATTGTCCGTTTACAGAATAAACTTCCATTGTTTTGAAGTTGCTAGCATTTAAAACGTTGATCGTTGTAGATGCAGGATTTGGATAAATGTAAACTTGATCTGGAGCAACAAGAGAAACACCAGCAGTAGGGTCTTCTTGCTCTTCAATAACTAATTTGTATCCATTAAATGTGTAAGGTACAGGTATTGGAATTGGTCCTAACGACAATGTAGCTTCAATTTTGATTTCAATTGGGTGAACTCCAACTTGACCAGCTGTAGCAGTACCAACTAACTCAGCACATCCAGCAGTTCCACCTGTGTATTGACAGTTGTTAGCTGAACAGTTGTAAGTGAAACCAGTAGGTAAACCATTTACCGCTGTTACTTTATAAGAAGAAATTGTTGCACCACTATAAGTTGGGTCAATATCCCCCGCATCAGAAGGCGCTTTAAAATCCAATGTTTGAACGTAAGGAACACCAACGTATGCTGTAGCAAAGTTTGTTGTTGTGTCAGGCCAAGCACCGAATGTAGAGTCTTGGTATTGCGGATTACATGTTTGAGCAGAAGCTAAACCTGCAGTTAACGTAATCAATGAAATAAGTAATGTTTTTCTCATAAGTTCAATTTTATATTTTAAAACGAAGATAAGAAAGTTTCGATTTGTTTAATTAATTCAATTTTTTTATTTTTTGAACAATAACATAATCATATTGATGAACAACGCAATTGTCACTAC
>DATGOZ010000100.1:0-3474 GCA_035305395.1 Taishania sp.
CATACCGCGATTTACCAAATCTTGTTGAAGAAGTAGGTTCTGGTCAGCGCGCAGTTAACGTATTATTGTCTCGTGAAGAAACGTATGCAGATATTTCTCCAGTTCGTATGGATACAGGAGGTGTGAGTGCATTCGTAACAATTATGCGTGGATGTGATAATATGTGTTCTTTCTGCGTTGTACCATTCACACGTGGACGTGAGCGTTCAAGAGACCCAGAAACAATTATTCAAGAATGTAAAGATTTGTTCGATAGAGGATATCGTGAGGTAACTTTACTAGGACAAAATGTTGATAGCTACCGTTGGAATTTGACATCAAAAGGAGAAATTAAAGAGGAAGGGAAACCTACAACTAATTTTGCACAATTGATGGAAATGGTAGCACTTATTTCTCCTGATTTACGTGTTCGTTTTTCTACTTCTCATCCGAAAGATATGACGGATGATGTTTTAGAAGTAATGGCGAAATACGAAAATATTTGTGAGTATATTCACTTACCAGTTCAATCTGGAAATACAGATGTGTTGGCAAGAATGAATCGTGGCTATTCACGCGAATGGTATTTAGATCGTATCAAAGCGATTCGTCGCATAGTCCCAGATTGTGCTATTTCAACAGATATCATTACAGGTTTCTGTGGTGAAACTGAGGAAGAGCATTTGGATACCGTGAATTTGATGAAGGAGGTTCAATACGAATTTGCTTATATGTTTAAATATTCAGAACGTCCAAAAACATTGGCTGAACGTCGTTTTAAAGATGATGTTCCAGAAGATGTGAAAAGTAGACGTTTGAATGAAATCATTGATTTGCAATTACAATCTTCTTTATACTGGCACCAACAACAAATTGGAAAGGTTAAGAAAGTTCTTGTCGAAGGAAAATCAAAGCGTTCTGATGACGAATGGTGCGGTAGAGATGGTCGTAATTCAATGGTAATTTTTCCAAAAGGAAATTTTGATAAAGGTCAATATATCATGGTAAAAATTACAGATTGTACATCCGCAACTTTGAAAGGAGAAGTTGTTTCGATCTGTGAACCTGCAAATTGATTATTTAAAATAACCAATACTGAAAATGACGCTACAACAAGTAAAACAACGTTTTGGAATTATCGGGAATGCTCCGATGCTAAATCGTGCATTGGAAGTGGCGATACAGGTTGCTCCAACTGATATTTCTGTATTAGTTACTGGTGAAAGTGGAACAGGTAAAGAAATCATTCCACAAGTAATCCACCATTTGAGTTCTAGAAAACATAAAGAATATATTGCTGTTAACTGTGGAGCAATTCCTGAAGGAACAATTGATTCGGAATTGTTTGGTCACGAGAAAGGGTCTTTTACAGGTGCAGCAGGAAGCCGTCAAGGGTATTTTGAAGTAGCTGATGGTGGTACAATCTTTTTGGATGAAGTAGCTGAATTGCCAATGCAAACACAAGTAAGATTGCTTCGTGTTTTGGAAACAGGAGAGTTCTTGCGAGTTGGTTCATCAAAAGTCTTGAAAACAAATGTGCGAGTAGTAGCTGCTACAAATGAAAATATGCAGCAAGCGATAGCTTCTGGTAAGTTTAGAGAAGACCTATACTATCGTTTGAGTACTGTACCGGTTTCGTTGCCTCCTTTGAGAGATCGTGGAGAAGATATTCATTTGTTGTTTAGAAAATTTGCGAGTGATTTTGCTGATAAATATCGCATGCCGACGATTAAACTGACAAATGATGCAATCAAATTGGTGAACAGTTACTCGTGGCCGGGAAACATTCGTCAATTAAAAAATGTAGTTGAGCAAATTTCTGTTATCGAAACAGAACGTGAATTGGATACTGCAAAATTGAAAGAGTATTTACCAACGATGCAACCAAAATCGACTTTCTTGGCTCAACGTGATTCGGAAGAAAACATCAATGAACGTGAGCTAATGTATAAGTTCTTGTTTGATATGAAAAAAGATCTGACAGAGCTTAAAAAGTTGATTATTGAGATTATCAATAAAGGTGGAAATTTCTCCGTAAGTAGCGATCATGCGGAGTTGATAAACCGATTGTATGAAGATGTTAAAGTTACGCCGATTGAAAGCGCTAAATTGATTTCCCCTATAATGGAACAACCTGTGGTGAGCGATTCAAATTACATGGAAGAAGAGGTTGTCGATGAGGACAGTTTTGAGGTTCATGAAGTTGTTGAAGAATCTTTGTCCCTTGAAGATCAGGAAAAAGATTTAATCAAAAAAGCACTTGAAAAACATCGAGGGAAACGTAAATATGCGGCATTGGAGTTGGGGATTTCGGAAAGAACGCTATATCGTAAAATCAAGGAATACAATTTAGCTGAATGAAGCAGTTATTAGTCATAGGAGCTTTCTGCAGTATGTTGTTATCATCATGTTGGCCAACGAGTGTTTCTTTTAATGATACGGGCTCACTTCATGCATGTTTAAAACATTTTCAAATGGATGTGTTGGAGAATTCAGCAGCAAATGCTCCGATTAATTATTCTGTTGATTTAACTGAAGCAATCAAGAGTGGTGTTCAGAATAACACGAGACTCTTGTTGGCAGGAAATAATACCAAACCTCAGGTTTCAATTACGGGAAAGATTACAAGTTATATTATTTCTCCAATTGCTATTCAGGAAGGTGATAATGCAGGTCAAAACAGACTTACTGTTTCAGCGAGTTTTGAGATCTTTTTTGATTGTCCGAACGACAATTATTCTCATGAAATGAAAACGGTGAGCACACGTTTTGCTGATTTTAACCCAAATTCGCAAGATTTTGCTTCTGTTGAATCTCAGCTATTAGAAGAGATAAATGCTCAGATAGTTCAAGATGTTATTAACCAAATATTATCGAATTGGTAATGTTGAATTTGAATGAAATAGCATCCCGAATTAAAAATCCAGAATTGTGTCAATTCAGTGATTTGGAAACGTTTAAAATGTTATGCGAGACTTATCCGTATTCACAGGTTTTTCCAATTCTGTATCTTAAGTCGCTGAAGAATTCAAATGACATCCGTTTTGATGCTGAATTGAATCGTTATGCTTATCGTATTTCTGACCGTGTTACATTACACGACTTGCTACATAGCATTCCTGTAAAAAAGACTGATCAGATTGATCCGATTGTTTCTGAAGCGCCAGTTGCAATTTCTGAAGAACAGCATATTGAGGTAGCAATTGAAATTGAAGAACAGAAATTACCAAACCTCGATCAAAATCAGCAAGAAGATGCAAATCTCGTTGCAATTGAGGAGCAAGTTAACGTTGATCAAGAAACTAATTCGGAACTATCAGAGGCAATTGTTGAAACAAATGTGACAATTGAAGAAAATGTAGTTGAAGATGATTTATTACATGTAATTGATCTTCCAATCACATCCTATTCTCTAGAAAAAGAAGAAGAGTTAATCGCTCAAAATCAGCATGAAGTAATCGAAGATGAAAAAATCGATGCAAAGGAAGAAGAAAA
>DATGOZ010000101.1:0-2928 GCA_035305395.1 Taishania sp.
ATCGACTTACTTTTGGTGCGATTCAATCAAAATTAGTCGTTCTAAAAAATTCTTATTACCTTAGATACAAACAACTTATGAAATTACATACACTTTTTATCCTTGTCATTTACTTTATCCATTGGAATATCGGATTTAGTCACCAAGATTCCGTTCCACCAACGGAAACAATGACCATTTCATCCAAGATATTAGGAGAAAATCGTGTTATCAACATTTGGTTTCCAGAAAATTCTCAAACTGAATACCTACCTGTGATTTTCATGTTAGACGGTGGGGTTCACGAAGATTTTACGCATGTTGCCAGTACAATTTCAAGACTTATTGAGTCAAAACAAATCAGACCACATATTTTGGTAGGAATTGAGAACACACAGCGAAGAAGAGATTTAACCGGTTCAACAACTGTTAAAAGAGACAAAGCAATCGCACCTGAAGTTGGAGGTTCCGCCCTATTTCGTTCTTTCATCCAAGAAGAACTTTTTCCTGCAATTGAAAAACGATTTGGACCAGCTCCACAAAAAACAATACTAGGAGAATCCTTAGCAGGACTTTTTGTCGTCGAAACATTTTTGTTTACTCCAGAACTATTCGACAACTACATTGCATTTGATCCATCTATGTGGTGGAACAAAGGGTATTTAGCCAATAACGCAAGTGATTTCATCAGTAAATTTAATGACCAACCAAAGAAAATCTGGTTTGCAAGTTCAAATACAAAAAGTATTTCCTCATTCACCAATCAACTTTCAAAAACTTTAGACAAAGCTTCAAAAACAGCTATCAAATGGAATTATTCCTTTGAACCGAAAGAACAACATAGTACAATTTTTAGAGCCATGAAAGAAAAAGCATTTATTTGGACTTTGTCGAACTAATTGAATCGCCATGAACAAGCAACTCAAAACAGGAATCATCATTTACGTAAGCTTTATTATCCATTATTTCCTACTAAAGAATTTTAAGTTATTTAAACCATGGCTTGATCAATACACGCAACAAGGATTAGTGAGTTATATCATTGCTTATGTTCTAATCGGCACACCTTTATTTATTGGAGCTTACTTCGTAAATAGAAATAGCTCTATTTTTCAAAACTTGGGTTTAAAATCGAATATTCTCAAAGGATTTTTATTCAGTTTATTGTTTACCTTACCTCTTTTCATTGGAGGACTTATATTCTACAAACCAAATCCCGAAATTGAAGTGCAAGACATGATTGCAGGCACCCTTATTGCTGGACTAATGGAAGAACTGTATTATAGAGGTTTCCTCTACGGATTGTTGTTCAAGTACACTAAATTAGGGTTCATTCCATCCATCTTGGTTGGTGCTATACTCTTTGCCATAGGTCATTTGTATCAAAGTCAAAACTTGGGTGAAATGATAGGAATTTTCCTAATCACATTTTTAGGAGCAGTATTTTTTGCTTGGTTATATACAGAATGGAAATTCAATTTATGGATACCAATATTTACCCACACCTTCATGAATTTGGCTTGGTATGTTTTTAACATCGATGAATCAGCATTGGGGAGCTTAACGGCCAACATTCTTCGCGGTCTAACTATCGCAATAGCCATTTTATTTACGTTTTACACCAAAAAGAAACAGCACGATAAACTAGCGATTTACAAAGCAACACTTTGGATGAAACAATAACTATCACAACAATAAATACACATTTTCAATCAAAATGAGAAATCGTCAAAATCCCTGTAACATTTTGACACTATTATGACAATTTTTGGCTTATAAATAGCTAATTTCGCCCAATATTTCAAAAGCTATGATGCGTCCGAAAAAGAAGAAGGAGGAGAAGATTAAATTATCGAAAGAAACACTCTCAAGAGCCAAAGGCATTTTTGCATACCTCAAACCTTACTCAGTCCCTTATTTTATCGGATGGATTTTCTTGATACTTTCGACAAGTGCTGGATTTGCATTTCCTTATTTGATGGGACAATTGCTTGGAGGAGGAACATCCAATGAACCCGCATCTATGGAATCTGCGATTTCAGCAATCAATTTGGATAACATCAACTCCGTAGCTTTAGTGCTACTCTTTTTGTTCATCGGACAATCTGTTTTCTCATTTTTTCGTGTAATTCTCTTCACTAACGTGACAGAAAATGCACTACGTGATATTAGAAACGACGCTTTTTCAAAATTGGTTCACATGTCAATGGACTTTTTCAATTCGCATAAAGTTGGTGAATTGACAAGTCGCATTTCGAACGATATTACACAAATCCAAGAAACGATGCGTACAACGATTGCTGAATTTTTCAGACAGCTAGTCATCGTTATCGGAGGTGTTATTCTTTTGTTTTATTTCTCTTGGAAGTTGGCGCTTATCATGATTGGTACGGTTCCAGTCATGGCAATTATTGCCGTACTTTTCGGTAGATTTATCAAAAAACTTTCAAATCAAGCACAAGATTATTCCGCACATGGAAATTCCATTTTGGAAGAAGCATTAATGGGAATTGCCAACGTAAAATCATTTACAAACGAATTATTTGTCATTAACAAATTCAATAAATCCTCTCAAGAAATCAGAAACCTTAACGTAAAAAGCGGTTACTGGAGAGGAGCATTCATCTCATTCATCATTTTCTGCTTGTTTGGTGCAATTGTTTTCATCATTTGGCAAGGATTGATGATGACGCAAGGAGAAAATCCAGAATTAGCTTCAGGAGATTTCTTCTCATTTGTGATGTACACTGTGATGATGGGAGCCTCAGTTGGTTCTTTACCTGAATTGTACGCAGGAATTCAAAAAGCAATTGGAGCAACAGAACACTTGATGATTATCATCAACGATCAGTCAGAAAAAGACATCAACATCGGGAAACAAAAACCTGATATTACAGGAGCTGTGACATTTGAAAACGTAGCTTTTGCATATCCACAAAGACCAAATGT
>DATGOZ010000102.1:0-9856 GCA_035305395.1 Taishania sp.
CTGAAAATACCTAAAGGTAAAGGTGAGTCAAAATCAGCACCGTTAGACAAGCAATCTCTGAAGACGCTGATGTATATTTTGTATTGATTACTACCGAGATAGTCGTAATAGATATCTCCTCCCACAATATGCGAGGCTTTCAAAGTGAATTGCAAGACAAACACTAGAAAAAGTGAGAGGGAAAATTTCATTTTATAAGTTTAATTTTAAACAAATTAAATACAAATATCGTTGTTTTTTTTGTTTTAAGCGCGATTGTTTTTTATAGGTATAATTACGTAAATTTTAGAAATTAATTATATAAAAAAAATATTATACTAATTTTGAGTGATTTAAATATTAAACTGTATAAGTAAACACAAAGAATTCATTGATAATGAATGCATATATAACAAACTAAAACCTACTCGGTTACCAATTTATTTTAAATATGAAAGCTATTGATGCACTACATGAGGCACAGAAAATTGCCTTTAGTCCTTTTGTTTTTCAGACAACATATTGTATGTTGCAATTTGGAATCTTTGATTTAATCTTTGAAAATAGAGAAGGGATAACAAAAGAAGAAATTGCTGAAAAATCAGGAATAAGTTTGTATGGAGTTACTGTTCTACTCGAAATGGCTGAATCTTCAGATATTGTTGAGATAAATGATGAAAAATATACTTTGACTAAACTAGGTTATTTTATTGCTAGAGATGAAATGACTCGTGTCAATTTGATGTTTACACAAGATATTTGTTATAAAGGACTTTCCCATTTGGAGGAGGCAATAAAAACTGGGAAACCAGCAGGTTTGAAAGAAATTGGAGATTGGTCAACAATTTACCAAGGTTTGTCAGCTTTACCAGGGCGTTTGAAAAAATCATGGTTTGAATTTGATCATTTCTATTCAGATAATTCGTTTGATGATGCGCTAGAAGTTATTTTCAAGGATAAACCAACAATGATTTTTGATATTGGTGGAAACACGGGAAAATGGGCTTTGGCAAGTACAAAGTATGATCCAAATGTGAAAGTAACAATCTTAGATTTGCCTATTCAATTGGATGTTGCTAAGAAGAATATTGAACAGTATCCTGCATCTAGAGATCGTGTATTCTATCAACCTGTCGATATGCTAAAAGCTGAAACAAAAATTCCTGAAGGTGCAGATGTGTACTGGATGAGTCAATTTTTGGATTGTTTTAGTGAACAAGAAATTGAGCAAATTTTGTTGAAAATTAGAGAGACTGCTAAACCAAATGCAAAGGTTTATATCATGGAGACGTTTATTGACAATCAACGTTTCCCTGCTGCTGAATTTTCATTAGTTGCGACATCACTTTATTTTACTGTTATGGCGAATGGAAATAGTAAAATGTATTCATCAAGTGTGATGAAGTATATCATTGAAAAAGCAGGGTTTGAGTGTGTGGGTGAACACAATTTACATGAGGAAAGCTTCCATACCATTTTAGAATTAAAGATTAAATAAACAAATTTTGATTGATGAATACATTAACACTAGATGATATCGAAAAAATTGCGATTGAAAAGCAACAATTTGTTATTCAACCTGACCAAAAATCGCATATAGAGAAGTCATTTCAATTTCTCCAAGATTTTTCAAGTGACAAGATTATCTATGGAATCAATACGGGTTTTGGTCCGATGGTTCAATTCAAAATTGATGATACGAAATTAAATCAACTGCAATACAACCTCATTAGAAGCCATTCTTCTGGAACGGGAAATGTGTTAAATGAAGAAGAAGCTAGAGCTGTGTTAGTTGCACGAGCAAATAACTTTTTACAAGGAAAATCAGGAATTAGTTATGGTGTAATTGAGAAGATCTCGGAATTTCTGAATTTAGGAATTTCTCCAGAAATATTTGAACATGGTGGAGTGGGAGCGAGTGGTGATTTGGTTCAGCTTGCCCATCTGGCATTAAATCTTATTGGAGAAGGATACGTTTATTACAAAGGTGAAAGAAGACATGCTGCTGAGGTTTTTGAATTACTTCGTATTCAGCCTTTGAAAATTGAATTGCGTGATGGATTGGGGTTGATGAATGGTACTTCGTGTATGACAGGAATCGGAGCAATCAATTTAATCTATGCAAAACGTTTATTGAATTGGTCAATAATTACTTCTACAATCCTAAATGAAGTGGTGGAAGCATACGACGATTCTTTTTCTGTTGGTCTCAATCAAGTGAAAAAACACGAAGGACAACAGTATGTCGCTGAGAAAATGCGCTCGATTTTAAAAGATTCAGATTTGATTCGTAAACGAGAAGAGTTGTTTACAGACGAAGAGGCATTAAACCAAACTGAGTTTAAAAAGAAAATTCAAGAATTTTATTCAATTCGCTGTGTTCCTCAAATTTTGGGGCCAGTATTGGATACAATCAATTATGCACAACAGGTTATCGAAAATGAATTGAATTCAACTAACGACAACCCAATCGTAAGTCCAGAGTTGAACAATGTCTTTCATGGAGGTAATTTTCACGGCGACTATGTGTCACTTGAGATGGATAAATTGAAAATCGTTATGACACGCGTGGCAATGCTTGCTGAAAGACAATTGAACTTCTTAATGAACAGTAAAATAAATGGAATTTTCCCTCCATTTTTAAATGCTAAAACATTAGGATTTAATTTTGGAATACAAGGGATTCAATTTACTGCTACATCAACAACAGCAGAGTGTCAAATGCTGTCAAATCCAATGTATGTTCACAGTATTTCAAACAATAACGATAATCAAGATATTGTGAGCATGGGGACAAATAGTGCTGTGATTGCGAAAAAAGTGGTTGAAAATGGATTCCAAGTGATGGCGATTCAATCAATAGCTATAGCACAAGCAATAGACTTACTTCCTCAAGAAAAGAAATCAAAAATTGGTAGTTTTTCCAAGAAATTTTACGATATTGTGAGAAGTGAAGTTCCGATGATTGAAGATGACGTTCCTCAGTACGAGAATATTTTGCGTTTAACCAATAATTTAAGAAACTCTAATCCAAATCTATGAAATGTGCATTAGTTACAGGAGCTTCCAGAGGATTAGGTAGAGCAATTGCTATACAGTTATCCAAAGATTTGGGAGTACATGTTTTGATTAACTTTGCTGGTAATGAATCAGCAGCAAAAGAGACGCTACTTGAAATTCAAAATAATGGTGGATCTGCAGAACTCCTTCAATTTGATGTGAAAAATAATGAAGAAGTTATTGCTAAAGTCAATCAGTGGATTGAATCAAATCCAGATAAAAATATTGAGATTCTAGTAAACAACGCTGGAATTACTCGAGATAATTTATTCCCTTGGGTGAATGAAAAAGATTGGGATGATGTAATCAATACCAGTGTGAAGGGGATGTACAATTGTACACAAGCTGTAATTGGTAAGATGTTACGCAATCGTTCGGGAAGAATTATCAATGTTGCTTCGTTGAGTGGATTGAAAGGAAATCCTGGACAAACAAATTATTCTGCAGCAAAAGGAGCGATGATTGCAGCAACAAAAGCCTTGTCACAAGAAGTAGCGAAGAGAAAAATTACTGTGAATGCTGTTGCACCTGGATTTATCGTGTCAGATATGACAAAAGATTTGGATCAGGCTCAATTAAAACAATTGGTTCCAGCTAATCGTTTTGGAGAGCCAGAAGAAGTAGCTCATTTGGTCAGTTTCTTAGCTTCCGATAAAGCGGCTTACATTACAGGAGAGGTTATCAATATTAATGGAGGTTTGTACGCATAGCATGGAACATCGAGTAGTAATAACGGGTATTGGAACTTATTCATGTATTGGAGAAGATACAACTAAAGTTTTAGAGTCTTTACGCGAAGGTCGTAGTGGAATTATATATGACGAATCGCGCAAAGATTTTGGGTATCGTTCGTGTTTGACTGGTTTTGTGAAAGAACCTGATTTAAAACCATATCTATCGCGAAGAGACCGTATTGGCATGCATGAACCAGCTATGTTTGCATACATGTCTACTCGTGAGGCATTGGAGCAAGCAAAGTTGGATATTGATTTTCTTGAAAAAAATGAAACAGGAATCATATTTGGAAATGATTCAACTGCTGGAGCTGTGATTCAAACAATTGATAAAGTACGAGAAAGAAAAGATACAACATTGATTGGTAGTGGTGATATCTTTCAGAATATGAATTGTACTGTAAACATGAATCTCTCGACTATTTTCAAATTAAAGGGAATGAATGTTTCGCTTTCTGCGGCTTGTGCTTCAGGTTCTCACGCTATTGGTTTTGGTTATATGATGATCAAACAAGGTTTGCAAGAGCGTGTTGTTTGTGGTGGTGCGCAAGAAATCAATCTATACGCAATGGCTAGTTTTGATGGACTTGGAGCTTTTTCAATCAATCAGGCCGATCCAACGAAAGCAAGTCGACCTTTTGATAGAGATCGTGATGGTTTGGTTCCTTCTGGAGGTTCGGCAACAGTTATTCTAGAAAGTTTAGAATCAGCTCAGAGACGTGGTGCTAAAATTTTAGGAGAAATCATAGGTTATGGCTTCTCTTCAAATGGAGATCATATTTCTAACCCAAATTTTGATGGACAGTACCGTTCACTATCAATGGCAATTAGGAATTCTGGTGTTCGTGTTGATGAGATAGATTATGTGAATGCCCATGCTACATCAACTCCAGTGGGGGATAGTACTGAAGCAGAAGCAATTCACGCCGTTTTAGGAAGTAAAGTTCCGGTTAGTTCAACAAAAAGTATGACGGGACATGAGTGCTGGATGGCAGGAGCTAGTGAGATAGCTTATTCCTTATTGATGATGCACAATGATTTCATTGCACCAAACATCAATTTCGAAAATCCGGATGAGCATTCGAAGCTTTTGAATATCATTCCTGAGACGAGAGAACATAAAATTGATTGTTTTCTTTCTAATTCTTTTGGGTTTGGTGGAACAAACTCAACTTTAATTGTTAGAAAGTATAAATAAAAGTAATAGTTTTGTATTATTGTAATTGACTATTGTGTTATGGATAGAAAAGATATTATTTTGACCACTAAACGTTTTTTATCTGAAGAATTTGAGGTAGATGAAAGCCTGATTTTAGATGAAAATAATTTACACACAACACTAGATTTGGATAGTTTGGACTATGTCGATTTAGTTGTTGTAATTGAAGAAAATTTAGGATTTAAACCTACTTCAGACGATTTTAAATCAATTCAAACGTTTAGCGATTTTTACGATTTAGTAGAGCAGAAACTAGCATTAGCTTAATTATATGAGTAAGAAATGGGACGGTAAAACGAAGGGATCTCCTTGGGGTTACCGTTTTTTTATTAGTTGTATTCAGACTTTAGGAGTAAGATTCTCTTATTTCTTTTGTATTTGGGTTTCTGCTTATTATTTGCTTTTCTCTTCCAAAAATCGAAATGCCATTATTCATTTCTATCAAACAGGTCTTGGATTTTCTAAAGTAAAGGCGTTTTTCTATTCGTTTGCGAATTTTTATCAATTCGGTAAAATTATCATCGATCGCTTTGCTTTACGTACGCGTAGAAAATCTTTTTACACGCATTCTTTTAAGAATGAAGAAGCAATTCGTTCTATCACAACTCAAAATATGGGAGGATTTCTAGTTTCTGGACATATTGGAAATTGGGAAAATGCAGGAAGTTTGATTGGAGAACGAATTACTGCAAAGATCAATATCTTGATGTTAGATGAAGAGGTTGAAAAGATCAAGCAGTTGATTGATCAAAAAATTGAAAAGCCAAAATACAATCTCATTCCATTAAAAAACGATATGTCTCATCTGATTTTAATCCATCAAGCATTAAAACGAAATGAACTAATTGCTTTGCATGCAGATCGAATACAAGATGAACACCAAAAATATTTTACTTTTAACTTTTTGAATGGGAAGGCTAAATTCCCTGCTGGACCATTTATTATGGCGCATAAGTTTAAAGTTCCTATTGTGTTTGTTTATGCTGTAAAGACATCTACAAAACATTTCGCTCTTAGTTCATCAGATGTAAAAATAGGAGGGAAAGACTTTCATAACGCAGAGGAATTGGCGCAACAATATGTTCATAGCTTGGAACAATTAGTAAAAGAATATCCTACTCAATGGTTCAATTTCTACGAATATTTTGATTGATAGTTAATTAACCTATCCAAACGATACTATCAGATTTTAGCTCAATCAATTTTGCTTTGTACAATTTTCCTACTGCTTGTTTGAATACTTTCTTACTCATTCCAACAACTTCCATTACTTCTTCAGGAGAGCTTTTGTCTGTTAAATTGATTTTCCCAAGCCGCATCAATGTTTTTGCTAATTTATCTGCTTGCTCATCAATACGTTGATAACCTGGTTTTCCTAATCGTACATCAACTTTCCCATCTTCTCTGATGTGATAGATATATCCTTCAGTATAATCACCTCTTCGAAGATCATTTGACATATCTTGGTGATAAACCATTCCAAGATATTGATTGTCTACAATCACCTTAACACCTAAATCAGTTTTATCCCCAATTAAAAGAGGTAGAACTTTGCTAATAACAGTTTCATCTGTACATGGAGTGAAAAGTTTATTCACTTTCGTTGTTCCGTATAAACGATCTGTTGCTTCATCATGTTTTAAAGCTGTTAGATAATACGAATTTTCATCCAATGAAATATGTTGTTCTTTGAAAGGAATCATTAAATCTTTTTCTAAGCCCCAATCAGCGAATGCACCATAGAAGTTCACTTCTTTGATTTTTAAGTAGGCAAATTTTCCTTTTTCTAATAACGGTTTTTCTGTTGTAGCAACGAGCCTATCTTCTGAATCACGATATAGAAAGACTTCAATTTCATCTCCAACCTGCATTGTATCATCCAAATATTTATTTGGTAACAATACATCATTGTCTTGCTCATCCCCTAAATATGCTCCTACACTTGTAAATCGTAAAATGTGAAGTTTGTTGTATTCTCCTACCTTCATGCTAAAAATATAATGCCGATGCTTGTTTAGAATTCAATACAAGACATGGCAATAAAAGTTCATTTGTTATTAAATTCTGTGCAAAGGTATCTAATTGTGGGAATAAACTTTCAGAATGATATGCAAAAGCTATCAAATCGATGTCATTTTCTTTGCAATAGTTCATAACTTTTTTAGAATATGACCCTCCATCCTTCAAAAATTGAACATTACAATTTACATTTCTTTCTTCATATTGATTTTTTATAATCAATATTCGGTTTTTCATCTGTTGATTCAACAACTCATCATTTTGTTTTGCTCCAATAACGTGTACAGTAGCCTTATAGATTGTTGCGATATCACCAGCAATATTGATTGCTTGTAAGCTTTCTTTAGTTAAATCGATAGGTACAACAATTTTTTCTAAATCTTTGGCTTTGGTACCTCTTTGGACGATTAAAAATGGAATTTCACAACTTGTTATAACCTTGATTGCATGACTTCTGAATAGTTTTTGCATTCCTCTTTGACCATGTGTTCCCATGATAATCAATTGAGCTCCGTTTTTGGTGGCAATCCTTCCGATATCTTCAAAAATATTACCTTCTTGAATTTGTTTCGTTATGGTTGCTCCTGCAGGAATATCATATCCAGCAATAATTTGATCGATTTTTGCATCAACGGCATTAATCTGACTTTTATTTGTCACCAGATGTAAAATTCTAATTTCGGCTTCAATTCGTTTGCAAAGATAAAAGGCATATTCTAGTGCAAAATTGCCTACTTCAGTTAAATCATGTGGCACTATATACAAATTCTTTCCCATTTTTTGTACAAATAAGGATTACCTTAACAAGATAATTATTTTAATTGATTTTTCAATTGAAAACTGAATAAAAGTATTGTTTGGATATGAAAAAAAGAGCCTTGAATTATCAAGGCTCTTTTCAAATGTATTTTTGAATTCTTAGAAATCCCAAACATCATGTTCGAAAGTGCGAATTTCCTCTTTAATCTTTTCAGATTCTCTTAGGGCATCAACACCACTTCTATAATGTTCAATCTTTCTATCAAATCCGTTACTTTCTTTGTATATGAAAGAACTAAATCTTCTCTTCCAGAACAAGTCATCATAACTCATCCATTGTGCATCGTTTTTGTCGTTATACGTAAAGTAGTTGTTGAAGACAAAACGACAGTGAGGGAAGTATAACCAGAATAATTCTTTTGTACCACCAATGCTTTCATCTCCATTTGCATCTTTTGTTTTTTCATAAACTACTGGCGCAATAGCAATGATACGTTGGTCAAGTACTGAACGTTCCTTGTCAAAAAACCATTCCTCTTTGATACGGTATTGGATGATGTCTTTAGAAGTTGTCCAAGTTGTATCCGCAGGGAAGTATTTATAAGACATTGTACCATCAGGTAATGTAATCATCACTGGATCTCCATATTCATCAGTTTCATACTCCAAGCTCTCGATAATTGTTGCCCCTAAGAAAGTAGCAATATTAGCTCGGTAAATTGAATCTGTGAAATATGTCAAACCTTGCTGTGGATAAATAGGATATTTCAGCTGATCTCCATCCTTTTCACCAAATATGTTATTTGGATTGTATGGAGAGAATACTGTCAATTTACCATTGATTACATTGTGACGAATAACAGTCCACAAACTCCATCTTTCACCATGCTTGATCCATTCACCTGTTGTAGTGATTTCATCATGAGGGTAGTAAAGCGGATGATTTATTCTTTCACGAAGGTCTATCGTTTGCCATACGCGCTTACTCCACATCACATCTGCTTCACGTACGAATTCGTAAGGAATCATACGTTTTGTCGGTATATGTTCTTTTAGAACAACTCCATCAATAATCCCGTCAGCTGGGTTATTTACTGGACCGGCATCCTCAATTTGCGCAAAGGAAAAACCTAGTGCAAATATAGCTGCTGTATTAACAATTAGACTCTTCATATTCTTCTTTTAAAACTTTATTACATTTGGTATGCACCAGCAATTTTGCGTTGTACATTATCTGGTCCAACTACTGTACAGATAAATGACACCTGCATTCCAGGTTTAACTTGTGAGATCAAATTTGATGCTGCTCCATCCAATACAGTTCCTGAACCTTTTGGTGGTACACCTGGTGCTCCTGGAATTGATACTTGCCATCCCGTAATTCTAAATGTAGCATTCAAAGGAATCTCAGGTGGATACTTTGCAAACAATTTAGTTTCGCGTCTGTTTCCTTTATCTCCTGCCTTAGATGCTCCCCAATATAATACTGGATCTGGTAAGTTCGCTACACGGAATTCTTGTGTCAATAATGATTGAGATTTTCCAGTTACAGAGTTTTTACCCGATACTGTCAAAGTAGCTGTTCTTCCTGAACCAGGAGATGCAATCCAAAATTCTCCTGATTTTGATACTGTAGCTCCATTTCCTGTTAATGTTGTTTGGTCAAAACCTGACGCAACAGCAGAAACTTTGTTTGGATATCCACGGTATAATACATTCAATTCTGGTAAAGAAATTGCTCCTGAAGGCTTCATGATTGTAACCTTATACTCCCAAGGCTCTTTTTTCTCTACTCCACTCTTGTTTTTAATTGCAACAGTACCTTTAATGATTTGTTCAGAACCACCAGCAACTTTGAAACCTACAATTCCCTGTCCATTACCAGGATAAGTAATCTTAGCATCTCCAGCTCCTTCTGTTACAACAACGTTTGGTTGGTTGTCTGAGTCATAAGCAGCCATCATTACTTGTAAATAAACTGAGTCACCAGTGTTAGCAATCGGTTGTCCGTATGCTAACGGAGCAATTTTGTTGAAGCTATATTCACCTGTTGTAACTCTACTTTTCCAAGTATTCAATGCTAAAG
>DATGOZ010000103.1:0-6678 GCA_035305395.1 Taishania sp.
TCAATGATTATTCCAAAGTCGATAGCTCCCAATGAAAGTAAATTGGCACTCATTCCTTTCCATTTGAGCATGAGAAATGAAAAAAGTAGTGAAAGTGGAATGATGATCGCAACAATGAGTGTTGTTCTCCAGTCGGCCATGAAAATGAAGACAATCACTGTAACCAAAACAATACCTTCCACCAAGTTGTTCATCACAGTTTTTGTACAGTAAGCCATGAGGTTGTCACGGTCGTAAAAGGTTTCCATTTTAACATCGCTCGGCAAAATTGAGGAGTTGAGTTCTTCAATTTTTTCTTTGACCAATCCCAATACCTCACTCGGATTTTCGCCTTTGCGCATGACAACAATTCCTTCTACAACATCGTCGTTATCGTTCAATCCAACCTGTCCAACACGTGGTTTGCTACCTTCTCGCACTTCAGCTACGTCTTTCACCAGCAGTGGATTTCCGTTGAAAATATCGACAATGGTATTTTCAATGTCATGGATATTGTCCAGCATCCCAATTCCACGAACAACGTATGCCTGACCATTTTTTTCGATGACATCACCACCAACATTTAAGTTGGATTTACTCACGGCTTCGTACAACTCCAACGGTGTGAGTTCGTACTGTTGCAATTTGAGCGGATCGACAGAAATTTCGTAAATTTTTTCTTGTCCACCGAAAGCAACTACATCGGCAACACCCGGTACGCTTCGCAATTCTCGATCGATCGTCCAGTTTTGAATCGTCAACAAATCACGCGTATCTCGTTTTTCGCTTTTGAGAACGTAGCGAAAGATTTCACCTGTTGGTCCGTAAGGTGGTTGTACATCTGGATCAGCGCCATCAGGAAGAGAAACCGTTCGCAATTGATTGTAGACCTGTTGTCGTGCAAAGAAGTCGTCAACATCGTCATCAAAGATGATTTTGATAACCGACAATCCAAACATGGTGATACTGCGCACATTTGATTTCTTTTGCACGCTGTTCATCGCAATTTCAATTGGTGTGGTTACAAATCGTTCAACCTCTTCGGCACTACGACCATTCCATTCTGTTACAATGACAATTTGCGTGTTGGTAACATCCGGAAATGCTTCAATTGGAATTTTGATAAAACTAAAAATCCCTGCAACGACAATCAAACCTACCCAGAAGAAGGTGAAGATCTTGTTTTTGAGGGAAAAAGCGATAATATTTTTGATAAATCCGTTCACAGTTGCCTAATTAATCGTTTAATGCGTCGTAGATTAAGATTCCATTTTCTGAAATGACTTTTTCTCCCTGTTTTAACCCACTTGAGATATAGGTTTTGTCGCCCAATTGTCTGTAAACCTCAATTTGTCGTGTTTCAATGTTGTGACGATCTTTGAAAACCATTACCCAATATTTGTTTTTATCGAAGATAACGGCACTCGAAGGGATGGTAATTAGTTCCTTATTTTCTGAGTAGTGCACTTTCACCATGCAGTTCATGTCTGGTTTGAGTTTGAAATCGTGGTTCTGTAGGCGAACACGAAATTTCATGGATTTGGTTTGCGCATCAATCACGTTGTAAATCTTTTCAATTTTACCGTGGTAAGTCTGATCAGGAAAAGCAAGTGTGTTAACAGTCACATCGTAATCTTCTTTGATTTCAGAAATATTACTTTCATTTACATAGGCAACAGCCCAAATCTCGTTTGTGTTGGCTATGAAGAACAAAGGCTCATCTTCATCTGGACGAAGCAACTCGTTGATATAGATTTGCTTTAAAAGTACGAACCCACTAATCGGCGCTTTGATACTGAAGACAGAACCTTTTTTGATGTTGTAAATTCCATAAATTTCATTTACGCGAGCCAATTCAGCTTTGGCTTTGTCTAGTTCACGTTCGGCTGCAATGACATCTTTTTCAGAATTGAGTTTTCCCTTGAATAATTCTCGTGCTACTTGCAAATGCTTTTCTGCTAAAGCAACATCGTTTTGTGCCGTGAGCTTTTCTTTTTGAAAGGTTGCAACTTCCGTACTTTTGATTGTAGCTAAAACATCTCCTTCGTTGACATAATCGCCTAATCCAACATTGATGGAGGTTACCAGCCCTCCAACAGCTGAGAAGATTTGTGCTGTTTTGTTGTTGTCGGCCTCAATTTTACCAAACAAGCGAATTTCATTTTTGACATCTTCAAATTGGGCTACGTGAAATTGACACGTTTCCATCATGGTTTCACTCATGACGAACGTTTTGGTGTCTTCCACAAGTTTATTGTCATTGCAACTGAGTAATCCTCCGAAAAGAAGAATTCCAATGAGTTTGAAAGTATTGTTTGAACGATTCATACGTTAATAAATGTCTTTTCCTGTTAATGTGTTGATTTGTTGTGCAGATGTCACCAATTGCGTTTTGATGCGGGCAATTTCATTCAGTCCATCGTTATATGACTCAAAAAAATCAATGAACTCTATTAAACTAATGTTGTGTTTTTGAAAATTCTCAATCATTCCATTGAGGATGATTTCAAAATCTTCGTTGTACAAAGTCATTGCTTTTTGATATTCCGTAATTGTTTGATTGTACAGGGATAACGCATTTTGCAATTCAATCACAGCTTGACTTTGCATTCCTTGGATGGTGTATTCTACCTCTTTGAGTTGATATTGCGACGTTTTGATATTTCCTTTGTTGTGATTCCAAAGTGGTAATGGAATTGAGAAACCAGCGTTGATTTGATTGTTGAAAGCTCCACTTCGTTGGTCGTATGCCGTAAATAAGGTGATGTCAGGAACTGCGCTACGTTTTTGGTAAGCTAAATATTGCTGAGCAAGAAGTTTGTTCTGTTCTAAAATCAATAAATCAGGTCGATTGACTTTGGCAGTCTCATGCAGTTGCTCTAACGATAAAACTTGGATAAATTTTTCCAAATCTTGGTTGTTGCTTTCAAAGACAATGATGGCATTTGTTTGTAAAATCGTTTGAACTGAATTTTGCAATTCGTAGTAATCTTTGAGTAATTCAGCACGATCGTTGTTGAGTTGAAGATAAGCTGTTTTTAGTCGAACAACATCTTTGAGTGGAATATTACCCTTTTCTGCTTGTGTATTGTACGTGTTGAGCAAATTATCGAGTAATTCCAGTTGACTTTGATAGCGATTGATGAGTTTGGTTAATTCGCCCAAGTGAAACAAGTCGCTGTGCAAACGAGATTTCAGTTGACGAACAAGTTGAGTAAAGGCAATTTCAGCGATTGCAACTTGTGTTTTTGCAAGATCGATTTCAGCTTTGCGTTTTCCTCCTAAGAGGATTAGCTGTTCCAACTGAAATGCTTTGTGTCCTGTCTGTCCTACATGGAAATATCTATTGTTTTCTGGATCGTAGGCATTAAAATCGGCAGTGAATACGGGATTTGGATACAGTTTTGCTTGAATAATCTGAGCTTTTTGAGCTTCGATGTGCATGGATTGAGCAAGTAGCTGATAGTTATTTTTCAAAAAGAGGCTATCAGCTTGCTGGATTGTTAAAGTCAACGTATCTTGAGCATAAATAGTGAAAGTGGTCAGGATAATTGCAAATTGGTTTATATAACGTAACAACATGAATTCCATTTTGAGGAATACAAAGGTGTTGCGAACGACCTTAAAATTTCCTTAAAACGAATAAAGATTTCCTTAAATTGGAAAGGTAATCTCAAATAAATTGAGTGAATCAGCAAGGGAGGTGTACTGTATTGTTGCTCCGTGAATTTCAATGATATTTTTTGTCAAAGCTAAGCCTAAGCCAAATCCTATTTTGTTGTGACTATTGGCTCCTCTAAAGAAATGCGTAAAGAGCAACAATTGTTCTTGTTCAGTGATGACAGAACCGGAGTTTTTAAAGGAAATTTTTAGTGCGTGAGGAGTTGTTGCATCGATAAATATCTCCGCTTTATGATTGTCGCTATATGCCACACAGTTGCTTAAAAGGTTTAAAAATGCTTGTTTTATCATCATTTCGTTACCGTGAATGAGCAGCAAATCGGCATCAATGGCTTCGGGAGCATAGTGTACTTCACAGGTGAATTCTGGAAATAAGGTGTTGATTTCGGAAATGCAATCGAAGATTAATTCATCTGCACGAAGCGTTGTTTTTTTGATGGTCTGACCTGATTCAATCTTGGAGATTTCCAATAAAATATTGATGATTTCAGCGAGTGACTTCGTTTTTGTAATTTGACGATCAATAGCTGCTTTAATGGATTCCTGTTCGATTTGTGGTTTCAAACGTTCCAAATCGGAAATTAAGATCGCAATAGGTGTTTTCAACTCATGCGAAATGTGGTTAATCGCATTTTTTTGAAACAAATAGGCGTTATTTGTTCGGGTTACTAACTCTTCGAATTTCTCGTTGAGATAGTCTATTTCACTCGTTTTTGTAGGGATTTGTGTGAATGCTGTTGGTTGTCCAATTTGATAATTCCCGAGCAACTGAGCTAGTTGTGTAATGGGTTTTGAAATGTGATTGGCAATGTAGTTGGATAAAAGCGTTACAAGAATTGAAAAAACAACGAATGCACTGACGAGTAAATAGCGCAATTTGGTGAGTTTATCGTAACCAAATTCGTCGTATGCCTTACTAATTCCATAGTAACTTTGACTGTCAGAAGTGAAGTGAATCCCGATTACGTCAAACAACTCATCTTTTTGTTCTATCCAAACATTCTTCTTACTCAGTTTTTCCAAAAGTTGTTTGGAGTAACTCACAGAAACATCATCCAAACTCGAATAAATGAGTTCTTTTTTATCGTTGAAGATGAGTAGTTTTTCGTTTAAAATGGAATTGATATTGATACGATCCAAAGCTTCGGTTAACTCTTGTTCGTTCTTCTCAATTTCTGTAATAAATTGAAGCGTTGTAATGATTTTCTCTTTTTGTCGTCCTTGAAAATCTTCTTCTCGGTATTCTGAAAAAAGCCAATAAACAAGGTAAAACATCATTCCGACAAGCAGGATACTTGTTCCAGAAAAGTAAAGGAATATTTTGTTTCTAATTTTCATTATGATTCAAAATAGTAGCCGTATCCAACTTTCGTTTTGATGCTGTTTTTGCCAAATGGTTTGTCAACTTTGTTACGCAAAAAGTTGATGTATACTTCGATTGTATTGGTGTTGGCATCGAATGTTTTGCCCCAAATTTCACTAACTAAATCGCTTTTTGAGACAACTTCACCCTTGTTTTCAATCAATTTTACCAAGATTTGATATTCACGAGGTGTCAACTGAATTTCTTGATTTTGACGCAGTACTTTTTTGGATTTTAGTTGAATGACGACATCATCCATCGTTAATGTGTCACTTATTTTTGTGGAAATTTGACTGCGGTTGACATGTGTTTTGATTCGCATGATCAACTCAGTCATGTAAAACGGTTTTGTTAAATAATCGTCAGCACCACAGTTGAATCCTTCTACTTTGTCTTCTAATTCGGAGAATGCTGTCAACATGATAACTGGAGTATGTTGATTGATCATTCTAAATTCACGACAAAGGTCGAACCCATTTTTTCCTGGAAGATTAATGTCCAAGATGATACAATCAAACTGATCGCGTTTGAGAATGCGTTCCGCTAAGAGTCCATCATAAATAGCTTGTACTTTTACTCCTTCGGCCTGTAACGCTTCCGTGATATTTTGATTTAGCGACTGATCGTCTTCGACTAACAAAATGTTCATTTTACAAAATTACGGATTCTAGTTTGAATTCTTTTGCTTTCTTGTTTCAATTAAAGCGACTTGCGTTTGAAGAAGATGTAATCGGAGTTTGGAACATGTAATCCCAATTTTGCACACGATGAAGCAATCTGTGCGCGATGGTAAGTCGAGTGATTAATCACATGTGTCAGGATGTCTTTTACATTGTTTGAAAAGGTTTCTCCTTTCGAATTTTGATAGGTTATTTCGTTATAAACGTCATACCGTTCCAAAATTTCTAAGGTCTTTGCATAGTTATCTTGATTCAATTGGTGCAACGCATTCCAGTCATTAATTTGCCACACTTCAAACGAAGATTCATCTAAAATTCGTGCATTCCAAATTTGATGAGCGTTCAGTAAATGGTTGATCAATTTGATCTGATATTCTTCTAACGAAACGCGATTTTGGGTCAGAAAATCAATGTATTTCTGGTTGCTTACCAAGTTGTATTCAAACAATTCTTTGAGGTGATTTTGCATAAGGATTCATTTTATTCAAAAAAAACACGAGGATATTTTACAATGCCAGTTATGTTTTTGAGTGAATTAGAATAGAGCTCGTATAGCATACAATTTTCCTCAGGAGCTTCGAAGGGAAGTGTGATGTTGTATGCAGCTGTTTGTCGATAGCCAAAACGTGGATAATAATCTTGATGTCCGAGTAAAATAATGGCTTTGTAAGTTAGTTTTCGTGCAATTTCATGTGCTTCCAAAATGAGTTTACCTCCAATTCCTTGACCTTGAAAAGTTGGTGAAACAGCAACAGGGGCAAGTGCCAAAACTTGTTCTTCAATGATGACATTTTTGTTTTCAATTGCAAGTTTTGTTAGTAAAATATATCCTACAATCTGTTCATCTATTGTTGCAACAAGTGCTAATTCAGGGATATATGCAGTTGATTTCCGGAGTCGCTCAACTAACAAATGCTCTTGATGATCACTGTATTCAATGGTTTCAAAAGCTTCTTGAATTAATTTCTGAATTGC
>DATGOZ010000104.1:0-2439 GCA_035305395.1 Taishania sp.
TTCTTACGAAAAATTATTTGATCGTTTACCCATCATAAATGTATCATATATTTTTTGATGCGAGTTGTTGTGATGTTGGCCCAATCATAATTTTATGATTGGTTTTGCATCTTATAAACAGTCTAGCACTCTGGATGTCTGGATGGTTGGACAACTCGTACATCAACTCCTGAACAATTATTATGATTTCTGAACTAAATGTTATTAAATTACAACACCACTTTATTTGTTTGCAGGACAGCAAATCTGTTAACAAATCCACAAGTGATTTCGCATTTTTCAAGTATATCTTTAAATGGGATAATTTTCACATTGCTAGTTGTACAATCATTCATCGAAAAGCTACCATGATGTTGATGTATGCTATTAAATTGTATCACTTTTACTGTTACTTGTGCTTTAGTGATATTGCTAACAAATCCAAACTGAACCTGAGAATTGTACTGAAATTTGATAACATCATTCACTGCAAGCTTCTTTATATTTCCGTCAGGTCTGCAGACAGTGAAATTAGGATACAAGTACTTAATTGCTTGTAACAGCATCTCTATTAAATGTGTAAGTTCATCATTACAAAAAACCTTTGTTTGAAGACCACACTTCCACGTTTTTAAAATTCCCAGTTGCATTAATTCCACGAAAGGTTTTGTGTTTGTGCTCAAAAGGACGTGTCCAGTACAATATGGGAACACCCAATCTCTCCATTTGTGGGAATAGATGAAGTATACAATGAAAATTGGGAAAATTAAAATCTTCTTGAGGATATAAATCGATCATCATTCTTCTCCACTCCAAACATTTCTCTTTCGCAATCTTAATTTCAACTAATGAAAGACTTGGTTTCAGCAACATTACAAGATAATCTAAATGACAAATCCAACACTTATAATGTTTCAATTTGCTGCTAGTATTCATGAAAGGGAACAACACATATGGAGACACCATCATCCACGTAATCCAATTATCTCCATTCCAGTATTTGTAATGCTCCATTGGGGGTAAAGTATTTCCAGATATATTGATCTTTCGTGCTTCAGCAAAGATTTTCTTCTTTTCTTTTTCGTCAAAAACATATTTGAACAAAAATTCTGTGTGATCAACAAGCAATCCAAGAAATTCAATGTGGAACAAATCAATCACGCTATCTACGTGTATATCAAAACCATACAATTTGAATAATCTCCAAAATGGATTTGGTTTGTAAGCAACCGGGACTTTCTTATGTGGAAGAGATTTGTATTCCAATAATGGTGCAATTCCTTTGCTCTTGGTATATTCTTCTACCATATTTTTACTCCCTTTTTTTAAACACTGTTCAAAAAATGAACGAGTTTGTTCAACATTCCGCAATTCAGCAATTTCTCCTGTTTTTAACCTTGACTTTTCTTGCAAGCAATGACAACATGGACGATCAGCAGTCGGTTTCTTACACCCACAAGTAACGTTACGTTGTGGCATATCAGCAATAAATTGTACAATGAAAATCTTTACAGCCACATAATCTCCAATTCCAGCATGGAAAATTTTGCATCCATTTTGTATTTGTTCTATTTCATCCACCACGTGTGAAACAGCATCAAAAATGTGAGTACCATGTTTAAACAAACCCAAATTATAAATATTTTCTGGTTTAGAATAATACTCTCTATCATAATCTACATGGTATTATTTTCATTAGCAAGCATACTTACTGGCAAGCGTAAAATATAACCCACCAGTACTGCCGAAAGTACTTCTAAATTTTCGAAAATCATCATAATATAGTAGCAGACATACTGGCAATTCTCCTTTGGAACATTGTTTTGTTATTGAATGATACAATTTTGTTTCACAAAAATGAGATATTGGTTGTGATTCTGATTTAGGTGGTGAGCTATGAAATTTCATGTGTTTGCAATTTCTTGCACTCCCAAAAATCCAAATCAATGATTCCAACAAGCTATACTTTGAATTTCCGTTTTCAGTTGAAATTGGTTTTTGAATTGGAATTTGTTTTAACTTTGATTTCAGTTGATTTACAGAACTTTTGAAGCTGGAAGAGTTCTTGGAATCACTAAAATTTTCTTGAATAAATTTGATATCGCATTCAAAATCTTTTTCGGATTTGTGGCTTAATATAAAGTTCAATGTGAATACTTGTTCAAGTTTAGAATCGAATGGATAGTGATCTTCGATCTGTTGCGGTGGTTTGGTAAAACATGGAAGAGTTGACTGTGTTGCGAGTTCTTTTGCTATCAATACTTCTTTCTCAACACAGATATCCTGTTGCGCATCTTTGCATTGAAATAATCCATATTGAACTACATCATCAATTTCATTATTTGTTTCATTAATATTCACATCGTTATGTGAAACAGTTTGCTGTTGCTCAACTTTAGGTTGCTGTTGGTCAACTTTAGGTTGCTGTTGGTCAACTTTAGGTTGCTGTTGGTCAACTTT
>DATGOZ010000105.1:0-5569 GCA_035305395.1 Taishania sp.
TGACAGAGTATTCGACAGAACTTTATGGTGAAGGCGACCGCGACCAATACTTTGGGACAAAAATGGGGGTAACAGGATTGAACTACAAGCAATCATTAAACGAAAAAACGTTCATTTCTACAACGCTAGCTTATGCTTACGATGAACAGTGGTCTAAGCACGATTATTTGATTCGCCATTTGGATACCATAAACAAAGGTACAGTTGATGAAAGTTACCGCATACGTGTTGATTCCATATACCAAATGATGGCTTACAAATACAATAACCACAAAGTATCTCACTATTTTGCGTTGACTCATAAATTCAATACAAGACACCTACTTAAAGCCGGATTGAATACAGATTTCTATTATGTTATACAAAAAGATTCAGCTTTAAACTTGGTTACCGACACATTCTTTACAGAAAGATGGAACTTCAATGGTGGTTCGATGTTAGTTCAACCATGGATTCAATGGAAGTGGCGTGCGACAGAAAAAATGGACTTGACGGCTGGTCTACACGCACAGTATTACTCTTTGAGTAACAGTTTCAGTGGAATTGAACCTCGTTTAGCTTGGAGATACCGAATTAATGAAAATCAAGCGTTATCAGCTGGAGCGGGAATGCACAGCCAAATGCAGCCATTATATACTTATACATACCACCAGTTTGATCACAATGGTAATAAAGTGTACCACAACAAAAACATGGGTTTCACGAAAAGTATTCATACAGGAATTGGTTACGAAATTAACATGAAGAAAAACTGGGGTATCAAAACAGAAGCGTACTATCAATATTTGTATGATTTACCTGTTTCAGTTAAGCCCTCTCATTACTCTTTAATCAATTTAGGAGCTGGATTTCAACGATTCTTCCCTGATTCACTTCAAAATACTGGTCACGGTCGCAACGTTGGTTTAGAAATTACAGTACAAAAATCATTCAACAAATCATTCTTCTTACTAGGAACAATTACATTGTATGATTCAAAATATACAGGAAGCGATAATATCGAACGCAATACAACATACAATGGTAACTATGTATTCAACCTACTTGGAGGAAAAGAATTCAAATTGAGTGAAAAACAATCTATTTCTGTCGGTATCAAAGCTACTTATGCAGGAGGACAGCGTTATGGATATGTTGATATCGCAGAGACTGAAAAATACCACGAAATCATTTTCAAATCAGATGGTTTCAATACACGTCGTTTGAAAAACTACTTCCGTTTCGACTTAAAAGTGAATTGGAAATACAACGCGAAGAGAACAACTCACGAAATAGGTTTAGACCTCGTGAACGTGTTCAACATCAAAAATGTATTGAGTCTTGCATACGCACCAAACCTTGGAGATCCAACAGCTGAACCATTGGCATACAAAAACCAGCTTGGATTCTTACCATTGTTCTATTACAAAATAGACATCCGGTTAACGACAAAATAAATGAGACAAAGCGACTGAAAGGTCGCTTTTTTTATTCCTTAGTTTTTAGGATTTGAACAAAAGATTTTAGGTCAATAACTTTGAATAACACTACAGAAAGAGCAACTAAAATCAAATCGTAAACAGTTTTTAGGGGCTGCTCATTCAATAAATACATTCCTCCAACTAAAACAACTACATAAACGACAAACGAAATTGAGGATTTCAATTCGAATCGAATCTTCAAAATACGATTGACAACTACCATTTGAGAAAAAGCAACACACGTTTGTGTCACCAAAGTTGAAGTCGCAACTCCCATCACCCCCATTTTTGGAATTAAAATAACATTTAACAACACATTAACCACCAAACCAATTGCGGCAATAGAATTCAGCTGTTTCATCGCCCCTAATGCGGTTAAATATGTTCCGTAAATCAATACCACACACATCGAAACGAATGTAAATGCAAGAAACTGAAATGGCGGAGCACTGTGTTCAATGTCATTTGTATAAATCAATTGCAATAATTCCTTTGCATTCCAAAAACAGAAAATGGCTAATCCCAACGCTCCCCAAACCAATAGCTTTGATGCCATTTTAAATAAATCAACCACGTCTTCTTTCAGTTTAATCATCCGTGAAAAAATGGGCAACAATAGGTTAGAAAAGAGCATTGCTACAACAAAAAATGCATCAATTAAGCGAAACCCCTGTGCATAATATCCTACTTGAGTTGCTCCATCATCCAACATCCTTTCTAACATTACCGAATCAACACGCGTAAATAAAGCCATCAAAATGATTAAGATTGCATATGGTAAACTATCACGAATAATGATGAAAGAAATCGATTTATTGATTGCGACACGAATTTTTCCAATATTCACCAAAACCAATATTAAACCAACCAAGAAAGAGAATACATAGCAACTAAATTGAATCCAAACAAAATGTTGAATTTTGAAATCTACTCCAGTAGAGAAATAGAGCAAATATCCACATAGAAATATCAATATCAATCGATCCAGAACAGATAAAAGTGCATCTAATTTAAACAACAACATTCCAGATAAATAACTTCTAAAATAAGCAATCATGGAAATGAAAAATTGTTGAAAAATTAGCACAAATAACATTGGATAAACACTAGCATTGTACCCAATTAGATATGCAATTAAAAATGTTATTGTTCCATACAGCACGAGCAATAACAATCGAAGACCTGCAATTTTTCCGATATATTTAGCCATTAAATTCGGATGTTGCGCTACATTTTTCGTTGTAAAATTGTTAATCCCCAAATCTAAAAGGATGTTGAATAAATACGAAAAACTCAACAAGCTATAGTACAGACCGTATTCTGCAGCACCAACTTTGTTTTGTACTCCCGCATCAATTGCAAACATCGAAACAGGTTTTACAACCAAGTTGAGTAAAACAAGTAATATTAGATTGGTTAAAAATTTCTGCTGCATGGATTTTAAGTGCTGTAAGGCTTTCAACTAAGCATTGAACGCAGACAAAAGTAAATTATTTTTTCGAACTCATCTTCTTCGAAATTGAATTCTATTCAACATCAAGACTAAAACGATTTTATGTTAAAAATTAATTAAAAAAAAGTCACTGTCTAAACCTCATTTCGTTCAGTTTATATATACTTTTGTCAAAAAAAAGCTATGAGCGAAACAAAAGTGAACCAAGTTGTAAAAGTCTCTGATTTGGCACATGGTATCATTGGTTCAGAAATTATCAAGTTAGCTGGTGAGGTTAACGAAAAAATCAAACAAGGGGAAAAAATCTTCAACATGACAATTGGAGATTTTAGTCCAAAACAGTTTCCTATTCCACAGGAATTGAAACAGTTTATCGTTGAAGAATATCAAAAGGATCAGACAAATTATCCTGAGGCTGATGGTATGTTATCCCTTCGTGAAGCTGTTGCTAACTTCATTAAACAACGTGGTCATCTTTCGTACGAAAAAGATGAAATCTTAATCGCAGGAGGTGCTCGTCCAGTAATTTATGGTATTTACAAAACAATTGTTAATCCAGGTGATACTGTAATTTTTGCCGTTCCATCTTGGAATAACAACCATTATTCATACTTACATGGAGCCAATGCTGTTGTTATTGAAGCAAAACCAGAGGACAACTTCATGCCAAGTGCAGCTGACATTCGTCCACATATTCAAGAAGCGTCGCTTGTGGCACTTTGTTCTCCTCAAAATCCAACAGGTACAGTTTTTTCTAAAGCAGGTTTGGAAGCTATCTGTGATTTGATTTTGGAGGAAAACAAACGAAGAGGACCAAATGAAAAACCTGTTTACTTGATGTATGACCAAATTTATTGGGCATTGACTTATGGAAACACAGAACACCATAATCCTGTAACGCTTCGTCCAGAAATGAAAGAATACACCATTTTTGTGGATGGTATTTCAAAATCGCTTTCTGCAACAGGAGTTCGTGTTGGTTGGGCTATGGGACCCAAAGCAGTTATTGCAAAGATGAAAGCAATTTTGTCTCACGTTGGAGCTTGGGCACCGAAAGCCGAACAGTTAGCTACAGCTCGTTTCTTATCTGATTTAAACCTGTATGATGCGTTTCTAGAAAACCAAAAAGAAAAGATCTACACACGTTTAAAAGGATTTTACGATGGATTCATGGCATTGAAAGCTGAAGGTCATGCTGTTGATGCAATTGCTCCACAAGCTGCAATTTACTTGACAATCAAAATTGCCCTTCACGGAAAGAAAACTGCTGAAGGAAAAGTATTGGAAACAACACAAGATGTGACTTCATATATTTTAAATGAAGCCAAATTGGCGATCGTTCCATTCTATGCTTTCGGAGCTTCTACCTCTTCTCCATGGTACAGAATGTCTGTCGGAACTTGTTCTACTGACGATATTGAAATTGTGATTGAAAACTTGAGAAGTGCTCTGAACAAATTACAGTAATAACAAATTACCATTCGTCCTTCTTGGCACGAATGGTACACAAAATAACAAAAAAGGGTTTGCAATCGCAAACCCTTTTTAATGCTATTCAAACGGGAATTACATTCCACCCATTTTCTTCAAATCATCTTCACTCATCAACTCATATCCTTCCGGAATTTCCATGCTGAAGATTTCTTTTTTGTTGATTCCTTTCAAAGACTTCAATACTTCTGTTGCTGTGAAAGTCATAACCATCCCTTGTTGAGACATTTCAAACTCTAATGGGAAACCTTCAACTTTACTGTTCATGTATTTAACACCTTCTTTGTTGATATCCAATTCTGTAGTCACCCAGTAATTTGCTGTACCATCTTCACTTGTCAAGATATACTTTGTACACTTGTATCCAGCAATTTTCTTCGTGTCATTTGTTTTTTCGATTTGGATATCTGCTTCTTCTTCTCCATCTTCATCTGGAACAGTAACATTGTCAATTTTCATTGCTTTTTTACCCATCATTCCGTCCATCAACGTAATACCAGCTTTCGTTTTGTTATCAATGATCGTTTTTGTTGTCATGAACATTCCCATATTCATTTCAACACGATTGAAATCAGCTGAAAAATGCATTGTCATTGAAGTACCGTTCAACATAGACAATTGTGCTTGCATTGCAGGATCTGAACTTGAAAAAGAAACATTGTATTTAATTTTTCCTTCATTAATTTGAGCAAAAGAGTTAGCGATAAATAATATTCCCGCTATAACTGACAATAATTTTTTCATTCTAATAGTTTTTATAATTTGAGGTAAAATTACAACAAATATCAATCCAAAATCCTAACTTTATCCTAAGAATACAGAATTAATGAGCACGATAGACAAATTAAAAAATGAACTTGCCGCAACTATCCGTTTGTACCACAATCGTGGTTGGTCGCCGGCAACATCAACAAATTATTCATTTTTAGATGATAACAATACCATCTGGGTTTCGAGAAGCGGTGTGGATAAATCTCAATTTTCAGCGGATGACTTTATTACTGTCAATACTGCGGGAAAACCAATCGGAGCGTACGCAGGAGTAAAACCTTCTGCCGAAACATTGATTCATTGCATCCTTTATCAATTGTTCCCAAATACACGTGTGATTTTACACAGTCACTCGGTATTTCCAGTTTTGATGTCCATGAATTTCGACAAGGAA
>DATGOZ010000106.1:0-2565 GCA_035305395.1 Taishania sp.
GCTTCCTGTGATGAACAAGAAAACGATTGAATATGCAATTCGTTTAGGATTAGCTTGTAACGCAACAATTGCAGATAATCAATATTTTGCAAGAAAAAATTATTTCTACCCAGATCTTCCCAAAGGATATCAAATTACACAAGATAAAACGCCAATTTGTACGGGCGGAGAAATTATCATCAAAGATGATGAAGGAAATGAGAAAACTGTAGGGTTGACACGTATCCACATGGAAGAGGATGCGGGAAAAAGTATTCACGACGTAGATGTTTTTGACACCTTGGTTGACTTAAATCGTGCAGGAGTTCCATTGTTAGAAATTGTCTCTGAACCACATATCAAAACTTCGCAAGAAGCATATAACTATTTGACAGAAATTAGAAAGTTAGTTCGCTACTTAGATATTTGTGATGGCAACATGGAAGAAGGTTCACTTCGTTGTGATGCCAATATCTCTGTCATGTTGAAAGGTTCAAAAACCTTTGGTACGAAGGTAGAGGTGAAGAACATGAACTCTATCCGCAATGTACAACGTGCAATCGAATTTGAAATCAATCGTCAGATTGAAGCAATCGAAAATGGTGAGTCAATTGCACAAGAAACACGTTCATTTGATGCTTTGAAAGGGATTACAATTTCGATGCGCTCGAAAGAAGCCGCAAATGATTATAGATATTTCCCAGAACCGGATTTACAACCAATTTACGTTGGTAAAGAACAAATCGAAGCTGTGCGCTTAGAAATGCCACCACTTCCACGTGAATTATATTTCAAATACACACAAGAATTAGGATTGTCAGAATACGATGCTTCTGTTTTGACAGATTCAAAAGAAATTGCGTTGTATTATGAAGGAGTTATTGCGGAAACGAAAAATTACAAAGCCGCAGCCAATTGGGTGATGGGAGATGTGAAGTCTTACTTGAACCAACGAGGATTGGAAATTGGAGATTTCCCTGTTGAACCAAAACAAATTGCAGCCTTAATCAAATTGATTGAGGATGGAAAGATATCCACTTCAATTGCATCACAAAAAGTATTTCCAGTTTTAGTTGAAAATCCAACTGAAGCACCGTTGAGTATTGCAGAACGTTTGAATGTAATTCAAGATTCAAATGAAGATTCAATCAGAGAATATATTTTGAAGGTTATTGAATTGAACCCAAATGAGGTTGCTCGATATAAAAACGGAGAAAAGCAATTGACAGGATTCTTCATGGGACAGTTGATGAAAGTGTCTCAAGGAAAAGCCGATCCGAAACAAGCAAATCAATTAATGAGAGAATTATTAGAACAATGATGAGATATTTAGTAGTTTCCTTAATTTGTTTATTTGCACTTGTGGCATGTAATTCAAATGATGATAAATTCGATGAAAACGGAAAAGAAATAAACCTTGAGATAACAGGGAATATCAAGTCCGCAAATGGACAATTGGTGAAATTAGAGGCTGTTTCTCAAGGAGGAGTTTTCTCTGTTGTTGAGTCGAAAGTTGAAGGTGAGTCGTTCAAATTACGTACAAATGTTCCTGGGTTAGGGATCTATCAATTGCGTATTGGAGACAATCCAGATAATGCCATTGTAATTCCAGCAAACATTGGTGATCACATTCAATTGGATGGTGATATCAGTAATTTGGCTTTGGGAGTGAAAATCTCCGGAGTTGATTGGGGTAAAACATATACTGAATACATGAAGCTGGTTTCTGAATTTTCTGAGGCACAAGGAGAATTGATGGAACTTCAAAATAAAGTTTCTAGAGACGAATTGGTTCAACGTTATTTTGAGATGAAAAAGCCCGTAGATGATTATGCTCGTGAGAAAATTAACCAAAATCCTGGAAGTCCTTTCAATTTGGTAATGGTAAATTCATTGATGCCGACAACGGGATTGGAAGGGTATCCAAAGGAAAATTTGGATGCAATAAAAAAAATGGCTGAAAGTTATGCTAAGAAGTATAGCAATTCTCCAATTACACAGTCATTGGCTGAACAAGCTTCACAAATCGAGTCTGGTTTGAAAGAATATGAAATGTTGAAAGCTGGAATCAAGCCTGCACCTGAAATTGAACTTGAATCTCCAGAAGGGAAGGTGATTAAACTTTCGTCTTTAAAAGGAAAAGTAGTTTTGGTAGATTTCTGGGCATCTTGGTGTAAACCTTGTCGTATGGAAAACCCAAATGTTGTGAAATTGTACAATAAATACAAGAATAAAGGGTTTACAGTATATTCGGTTTCATTGGATGATGTGAAGTCAAATTGGGTAAGTGCAATTGAACAAGACGGTTTAATTTGGCCTAATCATGTTTCTGACTTAATGGGGTGGAAATCGTATATAACAAAGTTATATGGTGTGAGTTCAATTCCTCATACCGTTTTAGTTGGAAAAGATGGCAACATTATTGCTGTAGGGTTGAGGGGTGAACAGTTAGCCCTGAAATTAGAAGAAATTTTAAAATAAAAATTATGAAACTTATTTTAACGCTCTTAAGTGTAGTATTTACGCTAGGATTATTTGCACAAGCTACTATTTCAGTAAAGGTTAGCGGTGCGATTGTAAACACTG
>DATGOZ010000107.1:0-2196 GCA_035305395.1 Taishania sp.
ACAATTGTCAATGGCAGACCTTGAACGGCTCTATCATCTCGATAAATAAAGGCTACTACATCGTGACCTTGATCTATTAATTCTCTACAGATCATTGCTCCGATATGACCTGCAGCTCCTGTAACAGCAACTTTCATAAGGTCAAATTTACTTATTTTCGACTCAAGTAGATTCACATCAAGAAGCTTTCAATAAAAATAATGGATAAGTCATTTAAATTTACTACATTCAATAGACGCTTTTCACCTACTAAAATTTACCAATCACCATTTTATGATTTGTAAATACAACTTGTTACCTTAGCTTTGAAAACATGAAGTTTATACCACATATCATTTGCTTATCACTTCTTCTGATTGGATGTAAATCAGAGGATAAAAAGACATTCAAACCAAAAGAATTAAGCGCAAAAGAAATTGTACAAGCATTATTGGCTGAAGAAAATCGCGCAATTTTAGGTCTAGATGAGGAAGGAAGGCAATTGCTTTACTCTTATTATGAAACTAGAGATTTTAAACCGATTTGGGCTTCTAAAAAAACGATTGGCGAAATTGGAGATACATTGTTCAAATTATTGAAAAACCCGATTTATTTTGGAATTTCTGACAAACGTTTTGATTTCAACTGGAGTGATAGTATTCCAATACAAAACGAATTGGCTATCGTTTGTGGATTAGCTCGTTCTTATCACGATTTGCGATTTGGCATGCTCGATTCAACCAAAACAGAATTGAAAAAACCAGAATATGTTAAATTAGAATCGCTTGATACGCTTCTAGCATTCAATCAAGAAAACATCGTCAGCAAGATTATCGCTTGGGGACCTGCAGACAGCACCTATCAATACTTAGCCAATCACTTGTTCAATTTCGTCTCACAAAACCCGATTAACGAGCCAAAAATTGAATTAAAAACCATCAAAGAAGATTCGCTTCAAGCCATTGAAGGAACACGCCAAATTTTAATAAAAAAAGGCTATTTGAATCCTGAAAACGCTACTGATTCACTGCTATTTATCAAAGCGCTGAAAAAATTTCAAACCGATCATGGTTGCAACCCTGATGGTGTAATCGGAAAAAACACCGTTCACATTTTAACTGAAACAAATCTACATAAAGCACAGCGAATTGCCTTGGCAATGGAAAAACAACGTAACGAGCCAACTTATCCGAAACGTTACTTTAGAATCAACATTCCAGAATACATGTTGCGACTTTACAATGAAGATACCTTGTGTAGTGAACATAAAATCGTTGTTGGAAAATACGAAAATCAAACTCCAGAACTATATGCTACGCTACATACAATTGTACTGTATCCATTTTGGAATGTTCCTTATTCAATTAGTAGCAAAGAAATTCTACCTGCAGCTCAACGCAATCCAAATTATTTTGAAAAGAATGACATGGTACTATTGAAAAACGGTGATACAATCAATCCATATAAAGTCAACTGGAGTAAGATAAAGGAAAATAGTTTTCCATATAAAGTCGTACAACAACCTGGTCCGAAGAATTCGCTTGGAATTATCAAATTTGAATTTCACAATAAATATGACGTTTATTTCCACGACACCCCATCTAAAGGATTATTCAATACGACAGCTCGTGCCTATTCTCACGGATGTATGCGTACTGAAAACCCTATTGATTTGGCTAAAATTGTACTCGAATTAGACAACAATAAAATTACTCCCGAGCAGTTAGACAGCTTAATCATTACAGAAAACACAAAATATCCTATTGCATTGCGCAAACGTATTCCGATTTACATTCAATACAATTCGGTAATTGTTGAAAATGGAAAAACTAAAATTTTGCGAGATGTTTATCTACGTGATGAAAAATTCTTGAAAGTGATGTTCAAAGAAGGATAAGTCACATTTTTTCAAAAATTGAGCGTTGTATGGGAACATTTCATCAACTTTGTAAAAAAAGCAACATGCGTATTTTCAACATCCTATTCATAACATGTTTGGTAGCTTCTTGTAATTCAAAGGAAAGTGAAACTACAAATTTGGAAGAAATCATGCCTACATCAAAGTATGATCAGGAACAAAGAGAAGATACTGTTTCCCAAGTTGTAAACTTCAAACCTAGCATTGACGAAACGTTATTAAAAGAATCAAAAATAGTATGGGATTCAATTAAAATCAATGAAGATTTGACAGTTGTTGAGCGTTTCAACCCGAAAGCA
>DATGOZ010000108.1:0-9886 GCA_035305395.1 Taishania sp.
CCAAATTGAAGAAAAATAAAGTCTTTGTTCTTCATCATCCCAGAATGGACTTGTTTCTGGATCAATGCTATTGATAGATTTAATCGATCTTACCTTACCGAATTGATTTCCATTGGTTGTTGTACTGTAAAAAATATCCAAGCTTCCTTTCGATTCTTTTCCATCATCAGAACAGAAAAACAATACTTCCTGTCCGTCCAACTTTCCAATAGCTGGCATTGTTGTATTTGCTCCTGGCATATTAATTACGGATCCCAACGTATCTATATTGCCCCATTTTCCATTCATCCAACGGGCAACCAAAATTTTACATTGATAGGACACCCCGTTTTTATCTTGACACGAGCTGAAATATAATCTTTTTCCATCCAGAGACAAAGCGCTGTTTCCAACGTTTGTTCCCAATTTGTAAAACTCCTCTATTCTTTCAGACAGATTGAAATCTCCATTTTCTACCTTAGAACTATACAGCAAAGTAGAATAACTTGTTTCGTACACCTCTTCATTTTCACTGATTGAATCTGCACGAAGGGAGGAAAAAATTAGTTTACCATCGATGATATTGTGTCCAAATTCTGAATTCTTGGAATTCACTGTTTCTGGGAGTCGAATGAAATCTCCTTTATCAGCAATTTTAGCATTTGCTTTGGCCCACAACGTTGATTCTAGTTCTTGTTTTGATTTCAAATAAAGATAATCACGTTTGTTGTTTCCGTATTTCTTTTTCGCCTTTTTGAAAGTCTCTATTGCTTCATCATATTTTCCATTTTGCTTTTGCATCAAGCCAAGTTGCAACAAGCTAGCTGGATAAATTGATCCCATTTCGCGCTCATAAACCTTTGCGTAGTAATACTCAGCTTTTCTATAATCTTTGTATGCTCGATGTGCCTCTGCAACTTTCCAAAGTATATCAATCGTATTGGAATCTATTTCCATCGCTTTACTATACAACTCCAAAGCATAGTAATAATCACCCTTTTGATACTTCTCATCTGCATGTTTCAAGTATTTTGAAAGCATATTTTGACCGAAGCCAAAAAAAGTTGAAGTAAGAAAAATCAGTATTAGATATAATCTGGGCATATTCTATGAATTGATTTTGATGGTTTAAATCTGAAAAGAATATAGCGAACGGCAATTTCAAAACCTCCTCTGACACGACTGGCTTTCGTTAACGTTGAAAAGTTCATGTCATAACTCAACCCAACAAACCACTGCTGATAATCCATTCCAACAGTGATGTATGCAGCATCAAGCGTTCGATACCAAATACCACCGTAAACAGCTCGGTATTTCGATAAACGATTGACTAAGGTGTATTTTACCGATGAACCAAAAATTATTTCACGATAAATCCCTTGAAAACTTAACTGAAAACTCGGTATGATATCCCAATCAAGACCAATAGGATGAAAATACCTAGCATAAATATTCACTCTTCTATCTCGATCAATTTGTTCATCGAAGAAACCTTGATTTGGTCTGTTGATATTGTACAATCCAACACCAGCTTCTAATACTTTTCTTTTTTCAATTATATAACGATAACTCGCTCCTACTCCAATACTGAAATTCGTTTTTCGATCATGAGAATACAACTCATTCGTAGGTAGACTTGGATCGTATGATTGACCATTGTATTGATTACCAAATTTGAAAGCTTCCCAATTGACCTGTCTGTGGTTCATTCCTAAGTTGATCCCTGGTCGAATTGTATGACTAGAATCTTTCGTCAATTTCAATTGATAGGAAACATTTGCTTGAAGCTCAATTGTTCTCAATTTACCATCACCTGTCACATCATGAAAAAACAAACCACCAATTCCCAAAGCGCGAAAGTTATATGGCTTTCCATCAACAGCTAAAGAAAGTGTTTGATAGGGAACAGATACTGCTCGCCATTGATCTCGGAAATTTCCTACAAAACGAACATCTCCATCGAAATTACCCGCATTACCAGGATTTTGAAAAATAGGATTATCATTGAATTGCGACCAATGGATATCTTGTGCATTTACAAAAAATGTAACGCCAAACAAGATGATAAGAGCCACAATTTTCTTCATAATAGCGCAATAGTTTTGATGAATTTACAAATATTTTGCACACAAAACTTGAATTTTAGCCAACTAGTAAATATTTTTTATGATTGAATCCATTTTTAGTAAAAAAAATGAAGAATTATTTATCAAATTCAAACATCGAATAACATGCTGTAATATTTGTATTTCAACTATCTTTGCGGTGTAGAAAATAATCTTATGCACAAAAATAAATATACAGTTACCGCAGCCCTACCTTATGCTAATGGACCGATTCACTTAGGACATGTAGCAGGTGTTTATCTTCCAGCAGATATATTCGTTCGCTTTTTGAGGATGAATGAGCACGATGTTGCATTCATTTGTGGAAGCGATGAAAATGGTGCGGCAATTACTTTACGTGCAAAAAAAGAAGGAATTACACCTCAAGAAATCGTTGATAAATACCACAAAATTATTGGAGATTCTTTCAAAGATTTTGAAATTTCTTTCGATATTTTCCACAGAACTTCCACTCCATTACATCATGAAACGGCTCAAGAATTTTTCAAAGTATTGGAGTCAAAAGGGAAGTTTACCCAAGAAACAAGTGAACAGTTTTACGATGAAGAATTCAATCAATTTTTAGCTGATAGATATATCATCGGAGAATGTCCAAAATGTCATTCTGCTGGTGCATATGGTGACCAATGTGAAAAATGTGGAACATCACTCAATCCATTGGAATTGATTAATCCGATTTCTACATTAAGTGGAAAAGCTCCAATCTTGAGACAAACTTCACAATGGTATTTACCAATGGAACGTCACGAAGATTGGTTGAAAGAATGGATTAAAGAAGGAAAATTAGATGGTATTCAGCAACACGATCCCAAAAAATGGAAAAATCAAGTGATTGGTCAGTGTATGTCGTGGATAGACGGAGGTTTACGTCCACGTGCTATGACGCGTGACTTGGATTGGGGAGTGAAAGTTCCATTGCCAAACAGTGAAGGGAAAGTATTGTACGTTTGGTTAGACGCACCAATTGGATATATTTCTGCAACAAAACAATGGGCTGCAGATAATGGAAAAGATTGGGAGGACTATTGGAAAAATCCTGAACGTAAATTGGTTCACTTCATCGGGAAAGACAACATCGTTTTCCATACAATTATCTTCCCTATCTTGTTGAAAGATCATGGAGATTTGATCTTACCAGATAATGTTCCAGCATACGAATTCCTAAATTTAGAAGGAGAAAAATTCTCAACTTCTCGCAATTGGGCTGTATGGTTACACGAATACATTGCAACTTATCCAGATAAAATCGATGAGTTGAAATATGTTTTAACTTCCATTGCACCGGAAACAAAAGATGCAGAATTTACTTGGAAAGAATATCAAGCACGTATCAACAACGAATTAGCAGATATCATGGGTAATTTTGTTAACCGTGCTTTGGTATTGACGCAAAAATATTACGAAGGAAGAGTTCCTGCATTGGGAACATTAACTACAGAAGACCAACAGATATTAGACGAAATGGCTGCCATTCCAAAACGCATTTCGGATTTGATATACGATTACAAACTAAGAGATGCGCAAGCAGAAGCAATGAATTTAGCTCGATTAGGAAATAAATTCTTAGCAGATACAGAGCCATGGAAATTGGTAAAAGAAAATCCTGAACGTGTTGAAACAATTATGAATATTGCTTTACAAATTACAGCAAATTTGAGCATTGTTTTCCAACCATTCCTACCAAAAACAGCAGCGCGTATTGCTCAATTCTTGAACATTGATTTCAAAAATTGGGAAATGGCAGGAAAATCAGATCTTTTAAAAGCAGAACACGTTACAAACAAACCTGAAATATTGTTTTCAAAAATTGAGGATGCAATGGTAGAACAAGAAATAGAAAAATTAAAAAATGCGAATACACCAACCAACAATTTCGCTCCTCAAAAAGATTCCACAACATTCGATAATTTCTCTGCAATGGATATCCGATTGGGAACTATTTTGGAGGCTGAAAAGGTTGAAAAAGCAGATAAATTATTAAAATTGACTGTTGATACAGGAATTGATAAACGTACGATCATTTCGGGGATTGCAGCACATTACAAACCAGAAGAAGTTGTTGGTAAAACAGTAGCTGTATTGATCAACTTAGAACCGCGAAAAATACGTGGTATTGAATCTCAAGGAATGATTTTAATGGCTGAAAACGAAGCTGGGGACTTGAGTTTCATGGTTCCAGAAAAAGGATTTGGACCAGGATTTGAAATTAGATAATACAATAAAAATATAAAACAAAAACCATATGTTAGAAATAACGCGAATTCGAGCAGAAAAAGATGCAATCATCGAAGGTTTGAAGAAAAGACATTTCGATGCAGCACCAATAATCAACGAGATTTTGGAAAAAGATGAATTGTGGCGCAAAGGCAAAGCCGAACTTGATTCCATCCTATCTGAAATGAATAGTTATGCGAAAAACATTGGTTTATTGATGAAAGAAGGAAAGAAAGATGAAGCTGAACAAGCGAAATCTGCCGTAGCTGAGTTGAAAAACAAAGAAACTGCATTAAAAGAAGAAGTTGATGCTTTGGATAAAGCAATTCTTCAATTGATGTATCAGTTACCAAACGTTCCAAATGAAATGGTGAAAGCTGGTAAAAACGAATTGGACAACGAAACCGTTTATGAGTACGGGCAAGAACCTAAATTTGATTTTGAAGCTTTACCTCATTGGGATTTAGCCAAAAAATATGACCTAATCGACTTCGAATTAGGAGTAAAAGTTACTGGAGCTGGATTTCCATTCTACAAAGGAAAAGGAGCAAAATTACAACGAGCATTAATTAACTTCTTTTTATCTGAGGCAGAAAAAGCAGGATATACAGAATACATTGCTCCACACGTTGTTAATGAAGCATCAGGGATCGGTACTGGTCAGTTGCCAGACAAAGAAGGACAAATGTATCAAATTCCAATTGATGGATTGTACATGATTCCAACTGCAGAAGTTCCTTTAACAAACATCTACAGAGACGTTATCTTACCATCAGAAGACTTTTCTATCAAAATGACTGGATATACGCCTTGTTTCAGAAGAGAAGCTGGTTCTTACGGAAAAGACGTAAGAGGTTTGAATAGATTGCACCAATTCGACAAGGTTGAAATTGTACGTATTGAGCACCCTTCAAATACAGCAAAAGCATTAGAAGAAATGTTGGAGCACGTAAAAGGGTTATTAGAAAAACTAGGGTTACAATTTAGAATTTTACGTCTCTGCGGTGGAGACACTGGTTTTGCATCAGCTATGACGTATGACTTCGAAGTTTATTCTGCTGCACAACAAAAATGGTTAGAAGTTTCTTCTGTATCACGTTTTGACACATTCCAAGCAAACCGTTTGAAATTACGTTTCAAAACAGCTGATAAGAAAACACAATTGGCTCATACGTTAAATGGTTCTGCATTGGCTCTTCCACGCATTATGGCTTCTCTAATGGAAAATCACCAAACAGCTAATGGAATTAATATTCCAGAGGTTTTACAACCGTTTACAGGATTTAAAACAATTGAATAGTTAAAGAATAATTTTCTATTAACGAGATAAAAAATAGGGAAGCAAATGCTTCCCTATTTTTTTACAATTTAATATTATCGAATGATGGTTACATGACCAACAAACATCTTACGTTCATCTGTAGATTTACGTTTCACTTCTATTTTCCATGTGTAAGTTCCATCTTGACACACATCGCCATTTAAACCATAGCGACCATTCCATCCAATGCTAGCATCATGTGATTCAAACACCATTTCTCCCCATCTGTTATAGATATATAGCGAGTAGTTATATGGATCAAATCCTGCTGTAAACACAGGCATGAAAGTCTCATTAAATGCATCTCCATCTGGTGTAAATGTATTTGGAACATAGAATAACAGTTCATCATCTACTTGAACAGTACGGATTGTTGTATCAGCACATCCATCAGCGGAATATGCTATTAATGTAATTTGATAAACCGCTGCATTATCATTTGGAAAAGCATGAGTAGGTGAAAATTCAGAACTCAAAGGAGATCCATCACCGAAATCCCAAACAAAAGACGTTGCATTCATTGACTCATTCACCATGTTGGATTCCCACTGATAACTTGTTAATAAATTTGGAGTTGGCGTAAAGTCTGCAACTGGATTGCTATACACACAGATATACTCAGTTCTTGTCAATGTATTAGCACATCCCTCAGGAGTACTTACCACCAATGTAACATCATAGCATCCAGGATTATTAAATTGTGTTGAAACCACACCACAACCTTGAATTACCTCACCATTTCCAATATACCAAGTACAGTTTGTCAAGTTTCCTGTTGAATTATTTGTCAAAATTGGCATAATAGGTGCACATCCGGAAAGGTTTTCTCCTGCGAAGTCCATTTGAGGAATAGGAACAACATTAACCAAAACCTGATCTGTATTTTGGCATCCATTAACATCAGTACCAACAACAGTAAAAGTAGTAGTCTGATTGATTACAAAAGGAATTCCATTATAGGCATTGTTATCCCAAGAATATGTTAGCGCTCCAGCACCTGTCAACACAATTTGTTCACCATCACAAACTGTAAGGTCGTTACCTGCATTCACATTCGGTAATGGATGAATAATAATCTGAGTATTGGTATTTATATCCTGTGAACAGCCAATAGCACTACTTTCTTGCACATTCACTAGATTAATCGTAAATGTACCAATGGCATCGGTAGGGACAGTGAATGTATAAGAATCACCCGTTGAAACTACAGTTTGGTTTGTACTTCCGTTAATATTATAAACAAATGTATAAGGTGCTACCCCATTATTTCCAGTAAAAGTTACCGTTGGTGCATCTGTATCATTAAAACATGCTTGTAATGGTTGAGAAACAGTTGCATTTGGTAAACCATTAACCGTTATTGTTTCAGTCAAGCTTAAATCTTGGTTACATGTATTCCCTTGGAACTGAACATTTGTCAATGTATAAACGTAGGTACCTGGAACCGCAGTTGATTGGGATAAAGTAGCAGAATTAGATCCTGCAGGAGTATTAATTGTTTGAGACGGTCCTCCATTTATGTTATACGTAAATATATATTCAGACCCAGGAGATGAACCTGTGAATGTTACAACAGGAGCAACATCCCCTTGACAAACTTGAATTGATCCAGAAGTTGTTGCACTTGGCAAATCAACAACTGTTATTACGGCAGTATTATTTGTTGTAACATCAGACAAACAACCAGAATTCAAATCTTCTACTGAATGCAGCGTATAAGTATATGTTCCTGCAACCGATGTTGGTACACTAATCGTTGCTGTATTAGAACCAGTAATCGTTTGTGTTGGTCCACCATCAATTGAATAAGTAAACTGATAAGTAGTTCCAGTCAGTCCATTCGAGCCAGTGAAAGTAATTGTTGGAGAAGCATCTCCTATACAAACAGAAGTTGAACTTCCAATTGTAGCAGACGGTAATGGATTAACATCCACCGTAGCACTTTCATTGACGTCATTTTGACAAGTTTCAGATATTGCATCAGACACATGCGTTACGGTATATGTATAACTACCCGTGCTTCCTGTCGGTATAGGTATCGAGACAGATGTTTCTCCAGGAGCAGTAGTTATTGTTTGATTACCCCCACCATTTACATTGTATGTAAACGTAAAAGGACCCTCGGTTGGAGAACCAGTAATCGTTATCTCAGGCGGTGTTTCTCCAATACAGACTGATTGGTCACTAGCCACTTGTACTTGTGGGCCCGAAATTATCTCAACGACCTTATTTATGGTATCCCAACAACCATCAGCAGTATTGATGCGAAGGTTTACAGTATAAGTCCCTAACGAATTATAAGTATGTGTATTTGTACCTTCATAAGTTCCAGTCGTTTGAGCTACACCTACTATATTTCCACCACTTGACATTGGTGCAACTATACCATCTCCATAGGTCCATTGATAACCTGTGATTTGACCTCCTGTCTCAATAGAACTTTCATTTGTAAAAACAAAAGGGCTTCCAGCACACGCCATAGTATGGTTAACCGAAAAGTCAGCAGTTGGAACAGGGAATAATGTTGCATCATAAGAAATTAAAGCTGAACAATCAGAACCATAAGGCAACACATAACATGAATAGATCCCTGGAGATGTGATAACGATATCTGGAGTAGTTTCTCCTGTGTTCCACTCATGTGCTACAATACCAGCAGTAGGAGCATGAAGAACAGTATTTGTTCCTTCACACGATTTTGTAATTTCTAAATCAGAACAAGAAACGTCTACATATGCATACGCATAGTGATTACCTCCTGATACATAACAATCAGAAACGGTAAATTCAACAACTACAGTAGAACCGATATACTCGTGCAATGGGATCGAAATGGAGGTCCAGTCACGAAAAAATCTACTCCCATTTTGAGTCCATTCTGGCTGTCCATCACCTGCATATGCATGATAATAAGAACAAAATTGTTCAGACCCATCAATATATACTCTCACATTAAAAAATGGTTGTTCCGGTGGACTGTGTCCCCCTCCATTATCTAAAACCGCCGCGTAGCTATATGTTAGCAATGTCTTTAGTGGGTCAACAACAAATGTTTTTCGCAACATTGCAGCTTGGTGAGCCGGATTATTAGCTTGAGCACCGTTACCTAACATTGCTGAATAAGCTCCCTGAAACACTCTTGGGAATCCACCAATGGCATCATTTCCACCATTCCATAAAATATGTTGAGTCGGACTCCCCGATGGAGAACTACAATTTGCTGGTGGAGTATAATTTTGAAGATTTGTTACAGAGAATCCGCTTGTCGCTCTTGCACAAATTGTCTCCCAACCAGTCCAGTTATTACTTTCAAATCCTGCGTTAAGACACAAAGCTGTTTTAGGTGTATCATCGTCATCTGTATTCAATAAGTTATATCCATTTTTACCGTAGTAAAAAACGCTTACACGATGTTCTGAAGGCACTTCAAACCACAATTCATCCTGTAATGCAAAGCGTTCAATTTCTTCATGAAGAATTTGTTCTATTCTAGCAATATTTACTGTACTTTCCTCAAAAGTCTTATCTATGATTGTTCTCTTAATCAAACTTGTAAAAAAGCTATTAACATCATCAAATGAATTGTAATCAATATGGTAACGATTGCTAAAATCAAGGTTAAATGCGAAATCATTGATTAGCGAGTCATACTTTGTCATAATCACATTCATATGACTAGTATACCCTTCAGGAGTACAAGAATGGGTATGATGTCCTTCTTCATCTTGTGCAAAAAGATTTAAGTACCCAAAAACAATGAAAATAAATACAACATTTATTTTCAAAAACCTGTAAGTATAAGAAGCAGTATTCATAATTTTTATATTTGTATTACCTAAAATCAAAAAATGATTTTTGTCTAACTATTAATTAGACGTAGTATTTTATCAAAAGTAGCCTTTCAGTGCAAATTTATTAATCTAAAACTTAATAAACTAATCTTTTCTAACTAAAAGATAATCTGATAGTTGAATTAAATTTTGTTTTTTACATGTTTCTACTTGAATTTTTTGTAAATTTTGATTAGCAAGTATTGAGTATTTATTTTTCAATTCGACAGCCTTTCCTCTTACGTCAATTGAATCAAAAAGTTCTTTCGCCAATTGAATTTTTCTATCTGGATTCAATTCTTTTTGCAGATTGAGTAACGACTCTTTCTGCTCTTCATTTGCATTTTCAAGAGCTAATAGAAATAATATTGTTTTTTTGTTGGCCAATACATCACCACCAATTTGTTTTCCAAAAG
>DATGOZ010000109.1:0-2637 GCA_035305395.1 Taishania sp.
GATAGGGTAGTACAAGTGAAATTTCATCATTCGGTTTTACTTTGTAATTTTGTTTAACACGGGTTCCGTTCACGAAAATGAAACCGTTTTTTGCAGAATTCTGAATGCGATTTCTTGATGAATTTGGTAGGCGATCCATCAGGTATTTGTCAATTCGAAGAACGAATTGTCCTGGATCAACTTTAATTCTGTGATGTTCGTATAACTCCTCTTCTTGTTCTTCTGATAGTTTTTTCTCGTTATCGTCTAATTCTTCTCTCATTTTGCTTTAATCACTTTATACGTTTTTGATAAATCAGAAGAAGTTTTCACAAAGTAAATTCCATTAGGGTGGTCTCCTAAATCAATACGTTGTTCAGTCGTAGAAAGAATCAATGTTCCCATTGTATTGTATACAAAGAATTCTTCAGGTTGATTGCTTGAAGAAAGAATATTGAAAATACCATTTGATGGATTTGGATAGATAGTCAAAGATGTTTCATTCTTTTGAACTGGATTAATTCCTAAATGAGCATTCAAAGAGGTTGAGAAAATGGGACGAATCATAACAGATCCTTCAAATTCTGATTGACTCCATGTTGCACCTCCATCCAAACTGTAAAATGTTTTATCGTGTTGATCTGTGTTGCGGTCTAAGCCGACACCCAAAGACAACGCATCTAATTGTCTCCAGCCAATGTAGAATGTTCCTGATACAGGAACTCTCATCGTATCTTCTGTTAAGTACATTACAAAACTATTCTTACCATATCCGTATGATGGTTGTCGCAAATTGAAAGATCCATCTTCGTATAAGACCTCTCCTGGTTGACCATTGTTGTCATCCCAAATTGTTAACAAGAAAAGTTTATTTGTAACATTGTTGACCGTTGGTACAAAGTGGATATAAGCTCCAATTACAGAGTCTGCTTGATATGGAGTGTATTGAATTGCCAAACGCGATTGTGCTCCTTGTGGCCCGTATGCTAATTCAGCAGATCCGTCATCGTATGAGTAGTAGTTGCTAAATACCTGTTCTGAATAAGTTGTATCATTTGGTTGGTAATTTGAACCAACAGGAACAGATACAATGGTTTCGATAATGAAAGTTTGATAATCACCAACTTTTGTTTCGTTATATTGAAAAGAAGAAACATCATGTTGTGAATGATATGTTGTTCTTGGTTGATAATCTGGAATTGGTTGAGTAGTTGGATTGTAATTGACAATTGCTTGACCATTTAGGTTGATGGTACCTTCTAGCGTTCCATCTGGAGAATGAAAAATGTTGATTTTACCTCCATTTGCAGATGAAATATTGGCACCACCATTAAGATAGCTGTTTCTTACAACAAGTGAAACGTCTGTTGCCATTTTACCAGAACTATTGTTTTTGTAGTGATCCCAAGGAACAGAGGTGAAGTCTTTGAGTAAGGAAACTGTAGGATAGGAGATTGCAAAATCTTCTACCAAAGTGTCTTGATAGCCAGAGAAATCACGTAGGTGAACATAGTCTATGTGGTAATGATCTAGTGCTCCAGAAAGACCTCCGTAATTTTTGAATCGAAATTGGAAAGCATCTGTAAAGTATGCTGGATTTGTAACTGGGATATGTACATGTTTGAATTCTTCAACTGTTCCTCCAGTTGTACTCCATTGCCATCTCCATTTTTGTGCCATAACATCATAGAATTCTACGATCAACGAGTCGTGGTTTTGGCTTGTTGCTTCTGGGGCATCACCCAAACCTTGCTTTTGGTATAAGAACGATAAATAGATGCTGTCACCTGGACTGCTATTTGATAAATTGATAGGTTTGGATGTTAAATAATCGGCATAACCAGCAAGTGTTGTTCCCATTTGATAAGGGTAACCTTTTCTGTCAATTCCGTCGAATGTCATAACACCAATAGACCATGGATCTTTGGCAAATCGGTAATTGTGGTATGCATGATCATCCATCCATATTTTTCCTGGTGTTGCTGCGTGACCAAAAAATTGGCGAGCCGAATCTTGCACTAAATCAGGTCCAACAATCCATACTGTGTCTGGTGTATCGGGAACTCCAATCGTATCAAAAATGTAATATGGAGGAAATCCAGTTACCGTTGTATATTGCACAGGATATTCAGAAAAATCAGCTTTTTTTAATGTGGTTCCCGTAAAATTAGTCGTTGTTGCAGTGTTATCATCTGTATTAAATGTGCGTCGAAATGTTTGTTGCGAAGTGAAAACAGCATTTTGAGCAATTGGATTGTCATTCTCGTCAAGTAATTTGTAGAAAACTTGTGACGTTACTGTCGGATCGGAAAAATCTTCAGAATATTCTTGAATTCTGTTTTTTGAAAAATCATCAAACACGGGCAACGTCAATGTGTCAACCGTATAAATGAAAGTACTGTCAATAGAATTCGTTGATTTCTGGATAGCACTTTGCTTTTTAGCTTTCAATTCATGTTGTTTGATTAGCTCTACATTGTGCGTGATTGGCTGTATAACTTCTTGAGAAAAAGCTTGACCAACAATGATTAAGAAAACTATTAAAACGAGTTTTTTCATATGCTTATAGCTGTAATATTATTGTTTCGAAGCGTGGACAGTAAAAGTTGCACCAGCAGGAATTGTACTTCCTTCAAAATACTCTGGACTTTGAGAATA
>DATGOZ010000110.1:0-6659 GCA_035305395.1 Taishania sp.
GGATGAAAATGTTTTTGTTGAAGTGGAATCGACGTATACAAAATTTCTAAATGATTTGTAGGTCATGACTAGAAAAATGAAACTAATAATCATTGCAATACTCACCATTTTTTCAGTGGTGCTTGTTTTGTTTTTTGTAAAACGTCAACCTCAAAAAAATAGTTTAGGACGAAATGTTTATGCTTATTCCTCTTGGGATGAATATTATGAACTCGACAGCAAAGAACCAAATGGTTTGTATCATTGGAATTCTATTCTTAATCTTCAGATTAAAGGCGAGATCAAAGCAATTAATTATCTCTATGAATTGGATAGTGTGGATGTGAGCCATGATAATTTCATATTTGTAGGAAGGGATTTTGCTCTTTTTGATGAAGAAATTGATTCGTTATTGTCTAAAGTAGAGCGTGGAGCTAATTTCTTCTTGGCCGCAGAAAGATTGGATTTTAGATTTAAAACACGAATTTTCGACAAACTGGTTCAACGAACTGTTTTTGATTCGAAAATCACAATTAATTCAGGCAAAGAAGCCTATCACTTTACACACATGGATGATGGAGAAGAGTTGCCTACGTTTTGGAGTATTTATAATAAAATTGAAGGTGTTGGAGGTTTGAACATTCATGAAACTGCTCAAATAGAAGGTATGACTTCTCGATTGGAAATGCACTATGGGGCAGGAACAATTTATGTAGAAGCAAATCCTGAATTGTTTGTCAACTACCACATCTTATCAAAGGACGGATTTGCATATGCCAAAGATTGGTTGGAGAAGGTCAATCCAAAAGGAAATGTTTATTGGCTTGAAATAGCTCGTTATGATGTAGAATCAGCATTTAATTACAGTGATACGACTGAAAAAGTAGGAGGTGAGGATAGCTATTTGCAATATATTTTCCAGAATAAAATTCGAACTCTGGCTTTTGCACTTGGAATGATTGGGTTATTGTTGTTCTTGATTTTTAGAACGAGAAGAACACAGCCATTTAGTCCAATTATTCCCAAAAAGAGAAATATGTCATTAATTTTTGCGAAAACACTATCGTCGATTTATTACAATGATCGAAATCCGCAAACACTTTTCACAATTTTGAAACGCAATTTTTATGCTATTGTCAAGCGTAATTTTGGGATTGACCTAACTGAACACGATAGTCAGGAGGTTGCAAGATTGGCAAAGAAAACGGGAGTGAATTTGGCTGATTTGAAATTTATCTTAGAACAATTTAAAGCATACGAGCAGACACAAATTGTTGATTCTGAATTGGTGAAGTTACGCATGAAACTATTAGAATTTTATTATCATTCTGGAGTTATCAATGTGCGATTGCTTGAATTATTGAAGAAAAATGAAACAGCAATAAGTCGAAATTACGTGTACACTTTGATCTTCTTCGTAGTGGCATTGATTAGTTTCTTCTTTGGTTTGTACTTGCTAACGAAAGCAATAGGAATGGGCGTGATCTTACTTCCTTTAGCAGTTATTTTTGTTGTCATAGCATCATTGCGAACGTTGCATCCACAAGTTGTTTACAACGATACGGAGATGACCAAGATTAGATTATTTGGTAAAAAAGAAACGATTTTGTTTTCACAGCTTACGAATGTGATAAATGAAGGAGATCAATTGAAATTGACAACAGCCGATGCGAAAGTCAGCATTAATTTGTCAGACATGAGGTCTACTGATAGAAAAAGTTTAGTAAATTACATGAACAATATATCTAAATTTAACTAAGATGAACCAGGATCAAAACGAAATGGATAATCACACGGATTACGGAGATTTTATGCCGAAAGATCAGCAGTCTAATCCATCCGATAATAAAGACATGGTATCAGATGATACAGGAAATAAGCAATTTAATTTGGAACGCAATAATGAAGCTATCATTTGGATAGCCAATAAGGTAAACCAAGTGAAGGGTGAATTCTCAAAATACATAATCGGCCAGCAAGAGCTAGTTGATTTATTAATCACAAGTATTTTTGCGAATGGTCATGTTTTGTTGGAAGGTGTACCTGGAATTGCGAAGACTTTATCAGCAAAAGTGATGGCAACGACTTTGAATGTTGATTTTTCAAGAATTCAGTTTACCCCTGATTTGATGCCTTCAGATGTGATTGGTACGAGTATTTTCAATATGAAAGATAGTACGTTCAATTTCCACAAAGGACCAATCTTTTCAAATATTGTTCTGATTGATGAAATTAATCGTGCTCCAGCAAAAACACAAGCGGCATTGTTTGAGGTGATGGAAGAACGGCAAATTACTTACGATGGGATTCGTTACCCAATGAACTTCCCGTTTTTAATTATTGCGACACAAAACCCTGTTGATCAAGAAGGAACCTATAAGCTTCCTGAAGCACAGTTGGATCGATTCTTATTCAAGATCAAATTGGATTATCCGTCACTTGCTGATGAAGAATCAATTTTATTTAGATACAAAGATCAAATCAAGACCCCGAATTTGGATTTAATTCAAAAGGTATTTTCAGCAGATGATCTAAATAAAGCACAAGATGCAGTTGAAAAGGTGTATATAGAGGATAATTTAATTAGATATATCGCTGCGATAATTGATAAAACCAGAAATCACGCTAAATTGTACTTGGGAGCATCGAGTAGAGCTTCAATTGCGCTGTTGAAGTGCTCGAAGGCTTTGGCCGCAATCAGAGGTCGTGATTTTGTGAAACCAGAAGATATTCAATTTTTAGCAAAACATGTATTAAATCATCGTTTCATTTTAACTCCTGATGCTGAAATGGATGGTATTTCTGAGGAACAAATTATTGATGAAATTTTGAATCAAATCGAAGTTCCTCGTTAAGTATTGAGTATGTTCAAGGGAAAGATTATTGTGAGTAAATTCTTCTTTCTGCTCTTTTTCTTAGGAGTGGTAGGACTTTTTGTTTCGTCTGAAATGACTAGTCTTTTTATTCCCGTTTGCTTCTATATTTTGTTTCTTGTTTTAATTACTTGTTTTGATCTGATTTGGTTGATAGGGATGCGAAATCCAATTCAGTTTGAACGTATTGCTAACGAAAAACTGAACTTGGGTGAAAAAGAGCAAGTGCAATTGAAGGTTAAAAATCAATCCAACTTACCATTCCGATTTGTTCTATATGAAAGTTATCCAACGCCAATTAGGGATCGAAAAGATAAGTTTACTGGCTCTGTTTCGGGTAGAGGGAGTATAGAATTTAATTATGAAATCAGTCCAAAACAACGAGGTGATTTGATTTTTGAAAATCCTACATTTCTTATTTTTTCGCTGTTTAGATTCGTATCAAAACGCGTTTCAATTGAATGTCAAACGTCTGTAAAGGTTTATCCTTCAATTACACAGTTGAAAAAATACGAATTAGCTGTATTTAAAAAACGCAATTTACAAGTTGGAATCAAGCGGATTCGAAGACTAGGGAATAACAGTGAATTTGAACAAATCAAGAATTATGAAAATGGAGATGACTATCGAACAATCAATTGGAAAGCTACAAGTAGAACTTCCAGTTTGATGGTCAACAAATACCAAGAAGAGAAATCGCAAAATATCATTTGTATTTTAGATAAAAGTCGCATGATGCAGATGGAATTTGATGGTATGACTTTTTTAGATCATTCGGTTAATTCTATTTTGATTATGAGTAACATCCTCATCAAAAATGAAGATAAAGTAGGTCTGATTACGTTTTCTGATAAGCAGGGTGTTGTCATTTCGCCAGAAAGAAATCGCATGCAATTACGCTTGATAATGGATGCACTTTACAACCAGCAAACATTGTTTAAAGATCCGAATTTTGAGTTATTGTATTTGACGATAAGAAATAAGATAAAGGTTCGTTCATTGTTGCTGCTGTACACCAATTTTGAAACAGAGTCCTCGCTTCGAAGAGCTTTACCCATTTTGCGTAAGTTGAATGAAAATCACATTTTAGTTCCAATTTTATTTAAAAACTCGGACCTAGAAGTTCTAAATTTAAAGAAATCACAATCCATGCGAGAAATGTATGAATCCATTGTTGTGGAAGAGTTGGTTGAATTGAAGTATAAAATAGTCGAAATACTCAAAGAAAATGGCATTCAAGCATTGCTAACAACTCCTGAGGATTTATCTATATCTGTTATCAACAAATACCTAGAGATCAAAGCACGTGGTGTACTTTAACGAATCACATTAATGTGTCCATTTTTAACTTCTGTATGATCTTCTTTTGAGCAAGGTCGATAACGAAGTGTGTAATTGTACAATCCAAATGGAACAGGCATGCCTTTGTATTTTCCATCCCAATTGTTATAGAAGTCTTCTGAGTGGAAAATCAATTCACCCCATCGATTGTATATTCTGAATTCCCATTCTTTGGGAACTAAATAAGATAAAGCCTTAAACTCATCATTAATGTCGTCACCATTTGGTGTAAAAGTGTTAGGAATAAAGACCGTAAATGGTTCGATATAAACGTGTAAATATGCGGTATCTGTGCAACCTTCAGAAGTACTTGCAACAAGCATTACCCTGTGATCCCCACTAAGATAAAACTCATGCATTGGATTTTCTTCTGTTGAAAAATAATGTTGATCATCAAAATGATAGTAATAGGATGTTGCATACTCACTTTGATTCATGAATTGAATTTCAGAGTGACAAATATCTGTTTCTAATTTATCAGCATCAAATCGAGCAATAGGAGATTTCTGAACACGAATTAAATCTACTTGTGTTAACTCTAGTGTGTCGATACAGCCTTCCGCTGTTGATACATACAATGTTACAGGATAATTTCCTGCTTCCCAATAAATATGTGATGGATTTTGTTCGGTTGATGAGGTCCCATCTCCAAAATCCCAATGAAACTCCATTTCTGAATCTGCTGTACTGTAATTGATGAATTGAGCATTAAATGGCTCACATTGTTTCCCATCAACTAGACCAAATCCAATTGTTGGTTGACTGTATACAAAGACTGTACTTGAGAACGTTGATGTGCAGTTTTCGAATGTTCCTGTCAATGTCACAGGGTGATTTCCTGCTTGGTTGTATGTGATTCCTAATGCTGTTGTTCCATTTACTGTTTGTGAACTTGCCGCTTGGTCAAATGTATAATAAAAATTTGTTCCATCTGGTCCATCTACTGTTCCTACAAAATCAAATGAATTGGTTGAAATGCATTGATTTGGACTTTGCGTGAAACTGACTTCAATTTTTTTGTTTACATGAATTGTTACTGACATTGAGTCAACACAATCAGGACTCGAAGAAGCATAATAGGTCACAACATAATCACCTCCTTGTGGGAAGGTAAATGAAGGAGATTCTAAATTACTTGTTGCCCCGTTAACTCCAAAATCCCAATTATGATAAATTGCGTTTTGAGTTTCGTTGATGAAATGAACTTCTAGACCATCACATTCATAGTTTGAAGGCATTGAGAAGCTTGCAATAGGTTGAGGAATTACATAAGCAAAAACGGTGTCTTTTGTTTGACAGGTCGCAAAGGAAGTCGTTAAAATAACTTGATGTACTCCCTCTGTGTCAAAGTGTGTTGTTGCAGTTGCTCCATTTACCTCTGGAGGACTTGCAGTAATACCAAAATCCCAATTGTATTGAGTTGATGATGGACCATCACTGACAGCAACAAAATCAAATTGATTATTAAATAAACAAATTGAATCTGTATGTGTAATTATTACATTCAATTCATCGTATAAATTGATTTCCATATAGGCTGTATCAGTACATGGCCATCCCGGATTGACAATTAATCGTACAATATATTTGCCTGTATCTGGATACGTATAACTAGGTTCAAAGGCTGTACTTACATCATTAGTGAGCGATGGAACACCAAAATCCCAAGCGTAATTTGTTCCACCGTATGAATTATTTACAAATTGAACCTCACGATTCCCTGTACAATGCCCAGTGTACGAAGGAAGTTCAGTTTCCATTGGTAATAGTGCTTCCATCGAGATGTTACAATTGAAAACACGAAAGATGAAATCGCGAATTTTAGATGAAATTAAAACACCATTTCTGTATTCATCAACCTTGATTCCTACAACATATCTACCTGTTAAATTCGGTGAAGTTGTTAATTGTCCTGTGTTTTCATCAATTGCAATTGAGGATCCAGGTCCAAGTGGTTGCAATTGGTTGTATCCTGACGACCACGGTATTGGAAGGTAAGGAGGATTCGGAGTAGGCGTAGGCATTGGAACGCCTGGTGTTCCTCCTCTGTAAGGAGTTGCAAGAGAATATTTCAGTACATCACCATCTGGCTCTGTTGCTGAATGGTTGAAGTTCAACGCATCATTGTTACAAAGTAACATCGGAGGGTACGCGATAAAGCGCGGACTACTATTGATATAATTTCCATCTTCAGGACCAGGGATATTCACCGTAAGCGTTAATCCAATGTCCTCTGGAGTAACGATGTTGTTGATATTCGGTCCTCTACAACATCTAACATAGGCAATTTTATATCCTCCAATGATTGGAGGTAAAGTGACGACTGTTGTGTAAATTGAGTTTTCAGTACAAATATTTGTTGGTGGTATGACGCATGGATTGTTAAACGTAACAGGGACGTTTGTCTTTCCTGTGTATGGCACGTCAATACTTCGAATCATACTATTGTTGTTTGCGCTGAAAATA
>DATGOZ010000111.1:0-4519 GCA_035305395.1 Taishania sp.
AACACCGTATCTGTTCGGTGACCAGTAATTGAAGCTCGTAAGAAATCCGATAAATGTAACAAATAATCATTCGCCAATTCAGGTTGCTTTTTAATCAAAGAGTTAAGTGTATTGAGTGCATTAAACAAAAAATGAGGTTGAATTTGTTGCTTGAGCAACTGATTTGTAGTCTCTGCATTTGCACTTTGCAAGCGAACCAATTCAATTTCTGACTGCTTTGTAGCATACGCTAAAATGACAAATTGTTGGAAAAAATGAACAATTGCAAAAATCACGAATCCAACAAACGGGATAAACAAAAAGGCTTTACGGCTATACAACACTTCCTGCATACGATCGTCCGTTACCACATTTGGGAGATAGCCTTTATTTATTAAAAATTGTGTCAATACAAATGAGAAAATGACAAAAATAGTTGTCAACCCAACTCCTAGCAAAAATCTGAAGTGACTTCTATAGTCTTTATTGCGTTTTACAAATGCAGCAAGCAACTGAATATTCAGATAAAACGCACCGTAGAAATGTAGAAATGCCATGATCGTTCGGAAGCAAATAATGCGGTAATCACTCTCCATGATAAGGGTACTCACAAAGGCTGTAAGCGTGATCAAGACCGAAAACTTCAGACTATATCTTTTCAGATCGTCAATGGCTATACGATATTCCATGGAGCAAATTTAGGTCAAAATAAAAGTGGTATCAACTTGAAAACGTTCAAACGGACATTTTTCCATTTGACTGAGTGTCTCTTAAATCTACATAATTAATTGGATATTCAGTATCTTTGCTCGCATATCTCAGATAAATTGAAAGGAAAAGTATTAAAATCAACCGGAAAGTGGTATATCGTTGAATTGGAAGACCAATCAATCGTGAATTGTCGTATTCGAGGAAAAATCCGCATGGAAGGATTGACGACTACGAATCCTGTTGCTGCAGGCGACCAAGTTGTAGTTTCAGAAAGTTGTGACAATGAAGGAAATCACACAATTGAACAAATTGAAAAGCGCACCAATTACATTGTTCGAAAATCAACGAATTTGAGTAAACAAATGCAAATTTTAGCTGCAAATGTTGATCGCGCTTATTTAGTTGTTACGATTAAAAATCCGGTTACCCACCTTGCTTTTATCGACCGATTTTTAGTTGCTGCTGAATCTTTTCGTATTCCAACAACAATTTTGTTTAACAAGATCGATTTGTACAACGAAGATGAACTCGAATACGCAAAAGCATTGGCGTTTATGTACCAAGAAATCGGGTATGAAACAAAGTTGGTAAGTGCTTCAAATAGCGATTCCGTTGCCTTTTTACAAGCGGAAATCAATGGGAAACAAGTGATGATTTCCGGTCACTCAGGTGTTGGAAAAAGTACTTTAGTCAACGCATTAGATCCTTCGCTCAACTTGAGAACAGGTGAAATTTCGGATGCGCACATGCAAGGAAAACACACGACAACTTTTGCTGAAATGCACAAATTATCGACTGGTGGTTACATCATCGACACTCCTGGAATTCGTGCTTTTGGAATAACTGAAATCGAGAAAGATCATATTTCACACTATTTCCCTGAAATGCGTGAACGATTGAATCAGTGTAAATTCCACAATTGCAAGCACATAAACGAACCAAAATGTAGCGTCAAAGAGGCTGTTGAGAATGGTGAAATTTATGAGTCACGTTACCAAACTTACTATCAATTGATGACAGAAGATCAATCTGAAGTGTACAGAAAAAGTGAATTTGCATGAGAATTTTAATTCAAAGAAGTAAGACTGCATCCGTTGTTGTAGAAAATCAAACCATAGGTGCTATTACTCATGGTCTTGTTGTTTTGGTAGGAATTGAACACGAAGACACACAGGAAGATGCTGATTGGCTGATTGGTAAATTGGTCAACTTGCGTATTTTCTCAGACGAAGAAGGAAAAATGAATTTATCGATTCAAGATGTGGCTGGACAATTTTTAGTAATCAGTCAGTTTACTCTCCATGCTTCAACAAAGAAAGGAAATCGCCCGAGCTACATCCGTGCTGCGCGACCTGAACAAGCTATTCCGTTGTACAACTATTTTGTTGAGCAATTGAATATTCAGAGCAAATTGCCCGTTGAAACAGGAGAATTTGGTGCTGACATGCAAGTACAATTAATCAACGACGGTCCGGTAACTATTTGGATTGATTCCAAAAATCGAGAATAAGCTAAACGAACAAGAATATGACAATCAATCAAGCACAAGTAATCATCGACAAATGGATTAAGGAATATGGCGTTCGCTATTTCAACGAGTTGACCAATACCGCCATTCTGATGGAAGAAGTTGGAGAAGTTGCCCGCATCATGGCACGTCGATACGGTGAACAAAGTGAGAAAGAATCCGACAAAAATAAAGATTTGGGCGATGAATTAGCCGACGTGTTGTTTGTCGTAATGTGTATTGCGAATCAGACAGGAATTGATTTAGAAGAGGCTTTGGTGAAGAATTTAGAAAAGAAAACCAACCGCGACTTTGATCGACACAAGAACAATGAGAAATTAACTTGATTTGACAAATACATGACAAGTCGATTTAAAATAATACTTAGTTTTGCAATATAGATTTTAAAAATTCAGATAGATATGTATCCAGAAGAGTTAGTACAACCAATGAAAGAAGATTTAACTTCAGTTGGTTTCAAACAATTAACAACACCAGAACAAGTTGATGACGTTATCAAAAACACGCAAGGATCTTTATTAATTGTAGTCAATTCAGTTTGTGGATGTGCTGCAGGAAATATGCGTCCAGGTGTAAAATTGTCATTAAATAACGATAAATTACCAACTGTTTTATCGACTGTATTTGCAGGAGTAGATGGTGAGGCAACAAATCAAGCAAGAAAGTATTTTCTTCCTTACCCTCCATCATCACCTTCAATCGCGCTTTTCAAAGATGGAAAATTAGTTCACTTCTTGGAAAGACACCACATTGAAGGAGCTTCAGCTGTTATGATTGCAGAAAACTTAGTTGAAGCATACAATCAGTATTGCTAAATAAAACTCAAAACACAGAAAGTCTCCAAGATCAAAATCTTGGGGATTTTTTTGTTTTCATGAAGTTCCAGAATTAATAAGATTTGAGTGTGAGTTAAGCGTTCGTAAGAAGCGATAGTCACATTTCGACTAGCTCAATGTGACAAGTTCAATAAAACAAGTTCAATGTGACAAGTTCAATAAAACAAGTTCAATGTGACAAGTTCAATGTGACAAGCTCAATAAAACAAGTTCAATGTGACAAGCTCGAAGTGACTTACAATGAATTAATGATGGTTTTAATTCGAGAGAAAATTATTTTTTTCTAGCAATCATCAATCCATCGCGAATCGGCAACAAAACATCTTGCACACGTTCGTCTTCGTGAATCATGCGATTGTAGTCCATCAATAGTTTGGTATTTTTATCAAGTGAATCATACTCTTCCAAGACTTTTCCCGACCACAACACATTATCTGCAATGATGTAACCACCAGATTTTACTTTATCGAAAACAAGGTTGTAATAATTGATGTAATTTTTCTTATCTGCATCGATGAAAACAATATCGAATTCTTCGTCTAGCGTTGGAATGATTTCCATGGCGTCGCCAATCAAGTTTTCTACTCGATCTTGCATATTTGCTTTAGCAATATATTCAGAAACCAATTCTTCCAACTCCTCATTCACGTCGATCGTAATCAACTTCCCTCCTACCGTCAAGCCTTCTGCCAAACAAAGTGCTGAATAACCTGTATAGGTTCCGATTTCCAAAATACGATTTGGGCGAATCATGTGGGAAAGCATGCTCAACACGCGACCTTGAAAATGTCCGCTCAACATACGTGGTTGCAACACTTCCACATGTGTTCTTCGATTCAATTCTTGCAAATATGCTGGTTCATTCTCTGTATGATCGCACACATATTTATCCAATTCGTCCGATATAAATTCCATGAGCTTTTTTACTTGAGTGAAGGGCAAAAAAAGAGGGGCAAGCTACTCGCATCGCACCGCTACAACCTTCGACCCTTGCTACATTCCTGTCCTGGGGGGTTAGAAGGGAGCTGGTCGTACAAGACTTACCCCACCGCAAAAGTAGTTATTTTTTTTTATTTACAAATCATTTTGAAGTTTCGAAATACGGTTTTCTTGATTCTCCACAGCACACCCCTACTTTCAAACGTCAATAAAACACAATCAATCAATTAATTTTCAATATAATAGGCTAAAATAAGTTACATTTAACTTTTTTCTTCTTGATCTTATCTTACAACGCAGATAAATCGTATTTTTAGCATCACAATTTTAAACTATGCAACGAATTATTTGTTTTTTAGCGCTTACAGCATTCGGGTTTACCTACGCCCAAAAGGACATTACAGTAGAAACACTTTATAAATCCTATCAATTTTATGCGAAATCAGTCCCTGGGTTTAATGGAATGCAAGATGGACAACATTTTACGAAATTGAGTAACGCTAATGGTTTAACTATCACAAAACAT